>CAYZUF010000165.1:0-3186 GCA_964481645.1 uncultured Thermotogae bacterium | reverse complement strand
CCAGCTGTGAGTGTCCGTGACCATGGATATGAGAATCGAGTAAGAGCGGGGCAATCGATAGAAGTAGAACGACTCCGGCGGCAATCTGAAAAAGGGAAAGAGATTCTCCTATTAACAATACCGATAAACCGACCCCGAAGAAGGGGGCAGAGGCAAAGACCATCTGGGCCCTTGTCGCCCCCAGGCCGTGAGCGGAGCTTATGTAGAGGACTATGCTCAACCCGTAGGAAAAGAACCCCAGGCCCAGCGCCAGGGCGGTTCCTTCCCACCCAGCCCCGTAACCGGAAAGAAAAAGGCCGAGGAGAAGATTGACTGTCCCCGCGACGAGGCCCTTGAAGAAGGTATTGACGCTGGGCGGAATTTCGTCTATCAGCGCGGTAAAGTGATTGTCGAGGCCCCAGAACAGGCAGGCAAGACCGACAAGAGCTCCCGCTGTTGTGCCTGCCGCGCTCTCCCCTACTGTCAGGAGTACCGCCCCGGTTAACACGCCCCCAGAGCCCACCCAGCCCAGCCTGCCCAGGTGATCCCCGAACACAAAATGACCCAGAAGGGCCGTAAAGACCAGTTCCATATTTAACCACAACGAGACGGAGGAAGCGGAAGCCAGCCTCAAACCAAACAATAAAGCCACCGGGCCGGCCAGCCCCCCAAAGAAGATAGCACCAAGCAATCTAAGCTTGTTAGAGGAGCTCATCTCTCGAAGCTTCCCGGTCGAGCCGGAGATCAGGGTACCCGGTAGCGTCCCCAGAGCGGCGCCGAGATAAAGCAACCCGGCCAGCTGAAAGGGGGAGATACCTACCAGGAGGATCTTGCTTACCGGGGTGGCCAGTCCAAATAGCAGCGCCGATAAAAGAGCGAAAATTACCGAGAAAAACATGGTCTTAACCTCTCATCGCGGTCAGATCGCCGGTTATTTTCATTTCCATCAGCGGGCCTCTTTTTTCGCGGAGTTATATCTTACCTTAAAGTCAGAAACTTTTACAAAAACTTGTCGAGAAGGCCTCCGGTTTCGCCCCGGAGGGATCATAGAATCTTTGAAAAAGAGGGGCGGAAATCCGCTCGGACAAGGAGAACGGTTTATTGACGTGGACGCAGAAGGACCGCTCAAGCAAGGCAAACTGGAGCGTACTGCGAAGTGAGCGCGGGGGCTCCGGGTAATCAGGAGCGAACTAAGTAATCCTGAGGGAGTCCAATTTGAGAAAACGCTCCGGAGAAGGAAAGCATTGGGGGCCCCGGAGTCAATCCTCGATCCGCTCGAAGCGGTCTAGAGCCACCAGAGCTTTCAGCGTCAGTACCCCGGTCCACTCCTGCCTGGCCCTATCCCATTCGCCCTCGTACTGATCCCATTCCCAGTTCGGATTTATTACCCCTTCCTCTTCAATCCTGTCGACCAGAAAATCCAGGTTCTCTTCCACCAGACCTTCGTCTATCCCGAACCTGGGGGATTCCGGGCCGCGGACAAAATCCAGCGGTTTGGGAACGTACTCACCCCACCTCGCGGGATCCCTACAGACCAACTCCTGGGCTGCCCGACTGATTTGATCTTCAATTTTTTCGCACAGCGAGGAAGGTAGTTCTCTGTATAACCGAAGGTAACAATATATCTCGTGCTCGGAGTCAAATTCCCGCTCGTCGTTTAACCTTTCGATAGCCTTCTGGATTAGCTCTTCGATATCGATACTTTCTACGTAACGATCGTAGCGCAGGAGGTAGGCAATAATCTCCGCGGTCGGACTGCCCCAGTGATTATCGAGGATCGTTCCCCCTTCGCCCTCGTCGTAATGCCACCAGGGAGCATGGGGATAGTCATTGACCTCTCTGGGTACCGTAAACCAGCGCTTGGCTTCGGCATCGAAGGTCCGTTCAAAATATCTTATTCCTGTTTCGGCAAGTTCCTCATAAACCTCCCCGTCGTTTACTCGTCCCAGATGCCGAAAGGCGACTGAAGTCACGGTTGGAGAGGAAAAGGGGAGCCTTATATCCGGTTCCAGCCCGTAGCCGAAACCGCCATCCGGGTTTTGAAAATTCTTCAGTTCGGTCAGCAACTCGTCGCTCTCCCCACCCTGGAAGTGATACTTGTACGTATTTCTTTCTAATGCCCTAGAGGAATGTAATAAGTAATCACTTGCCTCCTGGAAAGAATCCTGTGATAAAGCCTTTTCTGCCATCTGAGTCTCCTTCTTTGGTCCGCCTGAACTAAAATCAACCCCACCAGTTAAGCTCCCGGCGCCCGGGCGTTCCGGGAAGTTGGTAAACTGTAACTACAATCGAGGGAATTTATCCGTGACACCAGCCCCGTCCGTTAATTAATTTTAGCGGAATACCTCCGACTTATCCATTAGGCTATAAGAAAACGCAAAGCCATGAAGGAATGGTTACCAGGAAAACTGCAAACGGGGAGATTTCATGCTCGAGGTTGGGAGCCCGTTTGGGTGCCGGAGGGCTTTCTCGGCAAATTTCGGTAACACAACCCAATTCCATTCAATAAACATGACCCAGTCGACTGCCTCTGGTTGGTATCTACAAGAGCAAGCGAACTTGCGGAATTAATTACCCCGCCCTTCCGGGCGGGCCTTGTAGAAAAACCTCTGTAAAACTAACAACTACGTGCTTCAAAAACGCGGGAGCCAGCAGTCAATCCGAGAGTACTCTTTGCTGGGGATCAGTCCCCGGATTTCCGCTTTTCCCTGTATTTGCGGGCCTGGAATATAAAGGGTTCCAGTCGAGTTCTAATATTGGTCGACCTCTGGGCATCGAAAGTAAGGTTGAGCCAGGGGATATTATCGTGATCCTTCTTGACTAAATCCGAGACCGAAATTATCATTGCGCCGGGCATACAGCTAAACGGCGTCACGGTAATAACTCCATCGGCTCCCCGTCTCGCGTAGTCGATTGCCTTACCGATCTCCAGTACCGGTTCTCCCCTGTAATCTTCCGGGATATACGGGTGGCTATGGTCGGCGAGTTCACTTACCGAGGGTTCTTCCAGGTCCATCTCGTCCAGATAATCGGCGAACTTACTTCTGACCCTGTTTTCTCCGTAGTGCTGGACCAGGTCCTTCGCCCAGCCCTTGAGGAATTTTAAGAAATCCCGGTTACGGAAACCGTCCTGTTTCTTCTTCCTGTTGGTGTAATAGAACCATTCCGCCATCGGCCCGACTCTCGCTTCTCCCCCCAGGTCTTCAA
>CAYZUF010000164.1:0-3190 GCA_964481645.1 uncultured Thermotogae bacterium | reverse complement strand
ACTCATTCCGGGATTACTGTGGGGGAGGACGGAGCTTCCCACCAGATACTGGAGGACGTGTCCAACATGCGGGTCCTGCCAAACATGAAGGTAGTGGTTCCCGCGGACGCCCCCCAGACCAAAGAAGTAATCAAGAGTGTCGCTGGGAAGATGGACGGTCCGGTCTACGTTCGGCTGGCCCGGGCGGCCTTTCCCGTGGTTTACGAGGATTGTGACTTCGAACTGGGGAAGGCCGAGGTGCTGCGGGAGGGCAGCGACGTCTCCCTCTTTGCCATGGGTCTGATGGTGGCCAACTCCCTGGACGCGGCCGAAATACTGGCGGAGAGAGGAATTTCGGCCGAAGTGATCAACGTCTCCACCGTCAAACCGCTGGACAGGGAGACCATTCTAAATTCGGTTGAAAAAACCGGTGCCGCGGTGACGGCGGAGGAGCACAATATAATTGGCGGACTCGGTTCCGCGATATCAGAAACGGTAGCCGAGGGAAATCCGGTACCGGTAAAGAGAGTCGGCGTGGAGGATCAGTTCGGCGAATCCGGTCCCGCTTACGAGCTGGTTGAGCACTTTGGATTGACTGCCGAGGATATCGCGGATAAGGCGAAGTCATTGTTAGAAAATAGGTAGGGGGAATTTATGGAAAAAGCCAAGTTACAGAAAAAAGCCGACCAACTTCGAGCTGACGTCCTGAAGACGGTTACCAACGCGAATTCGGGGCACCCGGGGGGCGCTCTCGGCATGGCCGATACCTGGGCTGTCCTTCACTACGAGTTCCTGAACGACAAGCCTGAGGATCCGGAGTGGGAGGAAAGAGATAGGTTTATTCTTTCCAACGGCCATACTTGCCCACTCCTCTACGCCGTGCTTGCCGACAAGGGATACTTTCCCAGGCAAGAACTCGATAACTTCCGCAGCCTGGGGGCTTTGCTCCAGGGCCATCCGTCTACCGCGAAAGGAACCCCGGGGGTGGAATTTTCCTCAGGGTCCCTCGGACACGGACTCTCTTTTGGAGCAGGAGTGGCTCTCTCGGGCCGATTGAACGACCGGGATTACAAGACCTACGTCTCCATCTCCGACGCCGAGTGCCAGGAAGGTCAGACCTGGGAGGCGGCGGCCGTGGCTCGGGACAACGCGCTGGGGAATCTCTGCGCTCTCGTGGACTACAACGATAGCCAGATCGACGGCAAGGTGAGCGAGATCATGGACGTGGCCCCGCTGGTCGATAAATGGGAGAGCTTTGGCTGGCGGGTTATCGAGATAGACGGGCACCACTACGATGGGATAGACCGTGCCTTCAGTACTTTCCTGGAGTCCGGTGGCCCCAGGGGTAAGCCAACCGCAATCATATCCCATAACATTCTGGGAAAAGGCGTATCTTTCATGGAAGGCGATCCCGGCTGGCACCACGGTGCTTTGTCCCCGGACCAGATGGAGCGGGCACTGGAGGAGCTGGGCGTAGAAGATTAAAGGACTGAGGGAATAAGGAATTTGACAGGGCAGAAAGAATGGAAGGGGCCAGCGTTAATTGGCCCCTTCTTGGTTTCTAGCCCTCGTTGGGGATCTTGAATTGGATCGGTCCCTGGTTTGGTGCCTTGTAGATTAGGTGGTAGTACTCAGAAGACTTCCTGGCTTCGAAAGCTATCCGCCCGCGGGAAGACTCTCCCTCGTCGAGAACCGCGCTTTTAAAGTATCCTTCGAGAGCGGAGGTGGCTAGACTTACCGGTTGGGTTCTTCCATTGCTTTCCTCCAGCGTGAAGTTCAAGGTTTTTGATGGGTACTGATCGTCCTCCATGGCCCTAACGGTGACGTCCACTATCACGAACTGTCTTCCCGAATTAGCCTCCCAATCCTTTATGGTTTCCGTAATATTTGCGTCCTGGAGGGAGATTCTGACGGACCCGTTGCTCACCGATTCGCCGACGTAGTAGGTGGCTGGATCCACAGCTATCGTCGTTTCCGCCGTATCCGAGCCATCTCGATCGTCTATTACCGTTAAGGTGACGGTGTAGTCTCCGCCCTGTTCGTATTCGTGAGTTACATTGCTCCCTCTGCTGGTCGATCCGTCGCCGAACTCCCACTGATAGGATTCTATATTCCCGTCCGGATCAGTGGATTCCTCGGCCGATAACTCTACTCTAAGTGGGGCAGTACCCTCTACCGGTTCGGCGGTGAAGGAAGCGGAGGGTGGTTCGTTTTCCGGGGGAGGTTCTTCTGCGGTTACGGTGATTTCTTCCGTAGCGGATAGCCCGTCGTCGTCAGTTACCTCCAGGCTCGCCGTGTATTCCCCCGATTCCTCGTATGTATGTTCAATGACGTTAAGAAGGTCCGTCCCGGAGGTCGATTCGCCGTCGCCGAACTCCAGGGTGTATTCTTCAATTACGCCGTCCGGATCTTTGGATGCGGAAAGGTCAAACGTGACGGTCAACGGGGCTTCGCCCTCCTCGGGCTCGACTCCCAGGTTGGCCGAAGGACTGCTGGCTTCCACGGAAACCGACCCCGTGGTGGTGGCTGTTGAACCGTCGTTGTCGGTGACGGTCAGATTAATGGTGTATTCACCCGGGCTGGAGAAGGTGTGTTTCACCACCCTCCCTCCGCCGGTGGTCCCGTCGCCGAACTCCCAGCTGAAGTCATCGATGATTCCGTCGGGGTCCTCCGAATTGCTGGCGTCCAGAGTAGCCTCCAGGGGAGCACTTCCCTGGCTGGGATCGACAGTAAATGAAGCGGTGGGTTCTTCATTGGAATTGCAACCATTTAGGCTGAGGAGTAAAATCGAAAATAAAATTACTATACCAACGTACTTTAGCGATCTTTTCATAAGGTACCTCCTGGACTGGTAAGACTTGTTAAATATTATTTTGCCCGGCCCGTTCACTCAAGCATTATAGGTCATTTATCTTAGAATAACATATCCTGGAAACCATATTCAAATAATCGGGCAATGTAGTCCCAGGAGGAGTCAGGGGGTTGCAGGTATCCCGGATTGTTCCTATGATTATGAACCTATACTTGGAATATACGTCTATATATAGGTACATGTAATGATGAGAAGTACTTAACGTTCCCGCCGGCCGGCGTGATTATCCGTTCTGTTTGCTGGGTGGAAATATGTGGAAACTCTTATCGGGCTTGTTTATGGGTTGGGCCCTTGGTTCCAACGACGCGGCCAATATTTTTGGTCTGGCCGTTTCCACCA
>CAYZUF010000163.1:0-3211 GCA_964481645.1 uncultured Thermotogae bacterium | reverse complement strand
CCATTATGCAAAGGCACGCCTTTCTCGTCCCAGGTAAAGATAGTTTCCCTTTGATTCGTAATCCCCACGGCGGCAAGATCGCTTGACTTCAATCCGGCTTTATTCAGAGCTTCCTGGGTTACTACCCCCAAATTTATCCAGATTTCCTGCGGGTCGTGTTCAACCCAGCCCGGCTCGGGGTAGATCTGTTCGTGCTCTCTGTAGGCCGAACTAACTTGTTTACCCTCTTGATCAAAGATAATGAACCTGGTTCCGGTGGTACCCTGATCGATTGCACCGACGAATTTTTCAGTACTAACTGTTTCCACCTCCGATGTTATAATTATTCCTTCCGGATTATATAATTTGTTTGTAGGAAAAATAAATCGAGCTACCCTCTTTCTACCTCGACCACCCGGTCGTCAACCTCCTGCATAACATCTTTAACTTTATCCCTCTCCGGGTCCTCCCGGGTAAACAACCCGGTCCTTCGTCTTATCACGTCCTCGGGGGTCCGGGCGAATTCATTCGTCACGGCATAATAGACCTGAGCTCTTATCGGAACCTCCCTTTCCCCTACAGACTTGTCGAAGTCGGGGAATTTATTTGTACTATCCAGAACGGCTTTTGCATCCGTCCCGTATTTATTTAACAGTTCTTCTACCTGAACTTCGGACAGGGAATAATCCCCCAGAATGGCCGCTTTCAAATTTTCCCTTTGACCCGTATCTTTCCACGCACCGGACAACCTTTCTTCGGCAGTTGAACTGCTTTTTTTTGCTCCCATCAGATCCAAAGTTTCTTCGGCCATTGAGCGATAGGTCGTATATTTACCGCCGATGATCGTAAAAATTGAATCCTTCTCAATCAAAATCTCGTGATCGCGGGAGACTTCCGACTCCTCAGCTTCACCCCTGCTGGTAAAGTAGAGCGGCCTTAACCCGGCAAACTCTGCCAATACGTCGGATTCTTCGAATTTGACTTGATCCAGGTAGTGGTTTACGTTCGAGAGCAAATATTCCCGGTCTTCACTATCGACGGTTAACTCATCCGGAGAACCGGAAAAATCCGTATCCGTTGTCCCCAGTAGAGTTTTCCCCTCCCAGGGGATAACGAAAAACAGCCGATCGTCGTGAATCGAGGGAAAGAAGCCGGCTACATCTGCCTCCAGCGGGGGTAATATAAGATGTGCCCCCTTTGTCGGCCTCAAAAACCCGCCTCCTCCAGTCCTCCAGGTACTGGCAACATCGTCGGACCAGGGACCGGTTGCGTTAACTATCCTTTTTGCCCTCACTTTGAACTGATCTTCGGACAACCAGTCCCTCACATTTAGCTTCCAGCTTCCACCATCACTCAAACGATCAACCCCCGTTACTTCGGCGTAATTTGCCACCCTGGCCCCGCGGGAGAAGGCGTCAATAACGTTGCTGAGTACGAGCCTGGCATCGTCCATCTGACAGTCATAATAGACTCCCGTAGATTTCAACCCTTCTTTTTTCAACCCCGGGAAGGCCTTCCGCGACTCTTCGGGACCGATGAACTCGTGTTTCCCGATTCCCTTTCCCAAGGCAAGCAAATCGTAAAGAAAGAGACCGGCCCTGAGTTGCAGAGGGAAGACACGGGATTCTTCGTAAACGGGAAAGAAAAACTTCGAAGGGTACACCAGATGGGAGGCAATATTTAACAGTAACTTACGTTCTCTCAGCGCTTCATGCACCAGCCCAAAATCGTAATTTTCCAGATACCTCAAGCCGCCGTGAACCAGCTTTGTAGAGCGGCTGCTGGTTCCCTGGGAAAAATCGTCCTTCTCCAAAAGAACGACATCCAGGCCTCGCATCGAGGCGTCCCGGGCTACACCGGCCCCAGTAATCCCCCCTCCTATCACCGCAAGATCGAACTTCTGGCCGGCCAGCTCCTCAGCAAGGCTCATCTAGGGCCTCCGGGAATTATCTGCTGTCGTGGTCAAGAGACCTGCTGGCGACTACGGAAATTCCAGTTGAACATATGTCCTCAACCACCGCATCCCCAATATTTACGGGGGCTTCTAGCTCTACCTTGTTTAGCGTATCCAAACAACAACCGAGAGTATCCTTTGGGACACCTGTTTCTGTTCTAACCGGAATTCTAGGATATTTGGCATTCTTGATCTTTACAGTGGTAGTAAGTATTCTGCGAGGGTCGTGAAATTCGTCTTCTACGTATTCTTTCCCTTTTAAACAATTGTAACCGGAAATTTCCCTGATTTCGTCCCCTTCAAACTCGACTTCGACCGTACATCCCTTTGGGCAGGCTACACAGGTATATTCTTTTTTTGGCATTAAGTCCTCCCCTTGATCTCAACTTCTAGCTCGTCCAGATCATCGATTTCAGCCAGATCATTCTCCTTCACTTCTTCCACTTCCATCTCTCCCGGCGTAACTATCTTCTGAAAGAAGGAAATATCGGTCCCTTTTATCGAAATATCTACGTTCTCCATGGGTTCTTCCACCCTCAGGGCAAATCGGAACGCGTCCTCCCCGCTTACCTTCTGAGGAATCACGTAGTTGACGTTCTCCCCTGCCAGGAAATCCTTATCGGGTTCCGGTAGACCATCCTTTCCGGCAAACGCTACCGCTCCGCTCCCCGCTCTGAAACCGTCCATGGTAACCCAATCCACCAGATCCTCTATATGTACGGCATTTCCACACCCAAATATTCCCGGCACGTCGGTCTGAAACCACTCTCCGACGAGGGGGCCCTGAGTCCTTGCGTCCAACGTAACCCCGACCTCTTTGAAAAAATCGTTCTCCGGCACGAGTCCGACTGAAAGTAAAAGCAGGTCCACGTCAATATCTTTTCCCGTTCCCTCTATAGGATTCAGCCCCTCGTCAACCCGAGAAAGCTCTATTCCCTCAATTCGATTCGATCCGTAGATATTCGTAACGGTATGGCTCAAATGAAGCGGGATATCGTAATCGTGAAGACACTGAACCACGTTCCTGTTCAGACCGGTCGGGTAGGGCATAATCTCGGCAACCCCGACCACATCGGCTCCTTCCCAGGTTAGCCTCCGCGATATTATCAATCCAATATCTCCCGACCCGAGGACGAAACTTTCTTTCCCGGGAGGAAACCTTTCTTGTTGATGAATTTTTGAGCGGTCCCTGCGGGCATTATCCCGGCCGGCCTGTCCCCAGGAATTCTTATCTCGCCCCTGGACCTTTCCCTTGCCCCCGTTGCCAGAACGACCGCA
>CAYZUF010000162.1:0-3290 GCA_964481645.1 uncultured Thermotogae bacterium | reverse complement strand
CTTCCTGGACGGTGGCTACCGCGTGAACCTCTGCTGTCGGGTTTAACCCGGCGAGCTTCCGGGCGGCTTCCAGAACCACGAACCCCCCGCTTTTGTCGTCAAAACCCCGGGCTACCACCAAATCCCCCTGCAACCGTTGAAAAGAGTAATCCAGAACGCCCGCGGAACCGAGTTCAACCAGCTGCTGGGCTTCCTCCTTGTCGTCGACACCTATGTCAATCCAGAGATCTTCCGTCTTGACGACCTTTTTTCGCTCCTCTTCCTCCAAAAGGTGGATTGGTTTCCTGCCCACGACCCCAATTACATCTCCTTTCTTACCTCTAATCCTGACTCGCTGCCCTGGTAAAACCTGGTTATCCCAGCCACCGATGGTGTTGAAAAAAAGGTAACCCTCGTCGGTAATCTGACTGACCATCAGCCCTATTTCATCGGTATGACCGGCCAGCATTATCCGGGGACTTCCACCCTCGTTGACAACTGCAAATGAGTTCCCGTGCAGGTCTCCACTTACCTGATCCGCGAATTGACTCGCCTCCTCCTTCCAGATGCTTGCTGCCCGATCCTCGTAACCGGAGGGGCTAATCGTATTGACGTATCTTTCCAGAAAATCCACCGTCGTACTCTCCATGCTGTATACCTCCCCCTTTAACACAACTCTAGCGTTTGGTCATTTGGTCAACCCCGGAGGTTCTCTGCCAGGGCCTCAGGTCAAATTATTATCGGAAAAAATTTCTCTTCGTGCAATCAACCAGCTGAGATCGTCCTTGAGTACCTCTTTCTTGAACCCGATAAATTCAACCGCCTTCAGTCGAAAACGGAGGGAACCAGGTCACCATCTTGCAAAAGGAATTGGCCTCGTCCATCCTTAAGGGAGATGAAACTGATGAAGATTGTTCAGCGGCAATCGGGGTTTTCTCGCCGCAAAGCGAGGGATTTAATCGAAGCCGGCGAAGTTACCGTAAACCAGGAAGAGGAACTCAATCCGTTTGCCGATTACTCCCTGGAGGAGATAGAGAGACTTTACCTTCGCGGTCACCCTCTGCCCACCTACCCGCCGAAAAAGAGAGCCTACAAATTCTTCAAGCCCACGGGGATGCTCTGTACTCACGACGATCCCCATTACGGGAGGACGCTCGGCCGGACGCTGAGGTCGGAAGGGTTCATCGGTTACCGGTGGGCGGGAAGGCTCGACCAGGACGCGGAGGGACTTCTGTTGCTCAGTAACGACGGACAGCTGGTTCATTCGCTGACCCATCCTCGATACGAAGTGGAAAAGCGCTATCACCTCTGGATTTCGGAGGACCTGGGGCACGGGAAAATTGGTGGAATAATCGAGCAATTTATGGAAGGAATAGAGGATAACGGCGACCTCCTTCAGATAGAAGAAGGAGGAGTGATAAACCAGGGGGAAGAGCATACTGAACTTGAACTCGTGCTGACTGAGGGAAAGAAAAATGAAATCAAGAGGCTAATGGAGGCCGTGAACCTCACCATAGTCAGGTTGAGGAGAGTTGCGATAGGCCCAATAGAGCTTGGGGACTTAGCTCCCGAGGAGATAGAACGTGTCAACCCCGAAGAGTGGAATACCTTGGTGAAATACAAGGAGTCAGCTCTGGCTCAACGCGAGGACGGGTAAGAAAAAATGGAGTTCGTCGAGATATACCGAACGTGGAACGAACAAAAAGCAGGAATGATCAAGGAACTTCTTGGCGACTACGATATCGAATGCTACCTCTCTTCCCATATAACACATTCCGTCTACCCCATCCCTGTAGACGGCCTGGGAGAAATCAGAGTAATGGTGCCACAAGAAGAAGAAGAAAAGTCCAGGGATGTCGTCGCCAATTTCTTTTCCCCAGAGGACGAGGAGTCAAACTAACATGGAAGAAGGGAACTATCCCCCCGACCTGGAGAGGATGATAGAAGAACAGCTGAAAAATCGGGGAATCAAAGACGAGAGACTGCTCGACGCCTTTCGGGCCAATCCAAGACACCTCTTCGTACCGAAGAACCAAAAATCCCGGGCATATTCAGACAGACCACTCCCCATCGGGGAGGGTCAAACCATATCCCAGCCTTACATAGTGGCTCTGATGACGAACCTGCTGGCCGTGGAATCCCGGGACCGGGTTCTGGAAATAGGTACGGGTTCCGGCTACCAGGCGGCCATCCTGGCCCATCTGGCGGAGATAGTTTACACCATCGAAAGGAGAAGCGACCTCCAGGACCGGGCCAGGAGAATTCACCGGGAACTGGGTCTAGAAAACATCGTCTACAGGGTAGACGACGGTACCAGGGGCTGGGAAGAGTACGCCCCTTTTCAGAAGATCATAGGTACGGGCTCCGTCCCCAGGGTTCCCGAAAGTCTGGTCGACCAGTTAACGGAGAGAGGAAGGCTGGTCATCCCCGCCGGGACCCGGAGGCAGCAGAGAATAATACTTGTAAGAAAAGAGGGCGGGGAAAGGACCCGGGAGGAAAAGTCCTACTGCAGCTTCCTGCCCCTGATCGGGGAGGAAGGGTGGAAAGAATAGCCTAAACTACGACCAGATAGAGGTTCCAGAGTCCGAAAACGGTCAAACCGCTCGCGGTCGGAGTCAGAATCCAGGCCAGGAAAATGTTGGCCACGTTCTTCCTGTCGATGGTCTTTGTCCCTTTTAACAACCCGATCCCCAGGACCGCTCCCACGATGGCCTGAGAGGCGGAGACCGGGACCCCCACCACCGCAAATACGTTCAAAGTCACCGCCTCACCCAGCAGGGCGATAAACGCAGAAAAGGGGTCCAAAGAGACGATCTTGTTTCCCACGGTATCGATTACCCGGTGGCTGTAGCTCAAAATTCCGAACACTATAGCCAGTGAGCCAAACAGGGATCCGGCCAGGGGGGTTAATAGTCCGGACTTCACGTAGACACCGGTTACGTTGGCTACGTTGTTCGCCCCCAAAGAGTAGGCACTATAGGCTCCCACCAGGATAAATCCCACCTTCAAGAGGCGCTGGTACCTTATATATTCCCCGCCCAGCCTCTCCACCAGCTTTCCCAGCGTGGAGTAAAACAAATAAGCTACAAGCGCCCCCGCCACCGGGGTAAATACCCAGGAGATACCCACCTTGGACAGAACGAGCCAGTTGACGGTCTCACCGGTGGTCAGGGACAAACCGATAATCGCCCCCACCACCGCCTGAGAGGTGGAGACCGGCAGCCCCAGTATCGTCATGGAGGCCACGGTCAGAGCCGCTCCCAGGCTAATGAAAAAGGCGGTCAAGCCGGTCTGTTTGGATAAAGCACCGT
>CAYZUF010000161.1:0-3307 GCA_964481645.1 uncultured Thermotogae bacterium | reverse complement strand
CGGGGTTTGTACAATTTACTTTCCTCCGACCCTATCTTTTACTATTTGACCGCCGGACTGGCTTTTCTGGGGGGAATTCTCGGTCTGGTCTGGAGCGTCAGCCGGCTTTCGTCGTCCATCACCGGGCCCATCGATCTCTTCGACGAGTCTCCCTCCAGCTTGCTCTGGAGGAGCAGATTGCTGTCCAAAGGGCCGAAGGTGGTGGCAATCGGCGGCGGAACCGGCTTGTCGGTGCTGTTACGGGGGCTCAAAAAATATACTTCCAATATTACTGCTGTAGTTACCGTCATGGACGACGGTGGCAGTTCGGGCAGGCTAAGGCGCGAAATGGATATGTTACCCCCCGGAGATATCCGAAACTGCCTCATTGCCCTGGCCGATGACGAGTCCCAGATGGGTAGAATATTTCAGCACAGGTTTGAGGGCGAGTCTGAACTGGGAGGACATTCCCTCGGAAACCTTATAATTGCCGGTGTGGAGCAGATAGAAGGTAGCTTCGATCGGGCAATAGAGGAAACGAGCAAAATTTTAAATATTCGGGGAAGGGTGATTCCCTCCACGTTGAAGAATACTGATCTGGTTGCTCGACTCGAAGGGGGAGAGCGATTGACGGGGGAGAGTAGCCTCTCCGATCACCCGAAGCGAATAAGGAATATCGAACTTGAGGAAGAGGCATCTCCGTACGGTCCGGCGATAGAGGAAATCAGATCCGCCGAGGTTATAATTCTGGGCCCCGGGAGTCTCTTCACTTCGTTGATTCCAAACTTATTGGTGGACCGGGTAGCAAAGGAGATCGAAGAGGCGGGGGCCAAGAAGTATTACGTGGTCAATCTGATGACGGAGCGGGGGGAGACCGAGGGCTTTTCCGCAAGCGACCATCTGGACGTGTTAAGCACGTATATCGATCCAGCTAGCCTGGATTACGCAGTGGTCAACGTGGGCAAGGCCGGTCAGGATCTTCTGGATCGCTATGCCCGGGAAGGGGCGGAGCTTGTGGAACCGGATCTGGTCGACGATAATGGATACGGCGTTGAGCCCTTGCTGGATGATCTAATTGATACCGTGGAGCTGGAGGGGAAGAAGACGGTCAAGCACGATCACGACAGGCTGGCCCGACTTATTCTCTCCACGCTGGACTGAATCCGGTCCCCCGGTTTGCGTTGAGGTTTTATCGGTTTGGTCACGCTTTTCGGGTTATCACCCCGATAGATCAACCGGGTTGTATTTCCTTCAGCAAGTTGGCTCGGCCGATCTTGTTGATTCTTAGTGCGGCTGACTGGAGGGAAAGCCCCGTCGTCAAGGAAATAAAGAAAAGTCAATTATGGATAACTGGAAAGATTTGCTTGATTCGAGCTGGCTGTAAGAGCAGAAGGTTCAATTTTTGGATTTTTACCAAGCCAAGGGGTAAAAGATGAAGAATAACAAAAGAGAAAAATACGTGGTCGATACCAGCGTTATTGTCGATGGCAGGGTAACTGATCTATTGGCCGAAGAGGAGATTGACGGTGCGGAAATCGTCGTTCCCGAAGCCGTAGTTGCGGAACTGGAATCTCAGGCGGCCCGGGGGAAAGAGACGGGTTACAAGGGTTTGAACGAGCTGGGGCGGTTGAGGGAACGGTGTGACCAGGACGAAGTCGAGCTGGCCTACAGGGGGGAGAGACCGACGAGGACGGAAGTAGAGCTGGAGGATTCAGGAGAAGTCGATGCCATGATCAGGGACCTGGCCCAGAAGGAGGCAGCGACGCTGGTTACCAGTAACAGGATTCAGGCCACTGTCGCGGAAAGCAAAGGACTTCCCGTCATCCTCGACGAACCCCAAGCTGAAGGGGCGGCGCTTGGCTTGAGCCGATTGGGATTGCTTCAATACTTCGACGAACAGACCATGTCCGTCCACCTTAGGGCGGGTACCGTCCCCAAGGCCAAGAAAGGAACTCCGGGGAGCATGAACCTGGAGCCGATAGGCTCCGAGGAGGTGGGTACTGAAAAACTGGAGAGATTTGCCGAAGAGATAGTAGAAGCTGCTGATACCCACCCGTCCGGATTCATAGAGATGGATTCGGGGGGCGCTTCCGTGGTTCAGCTCGACGACATAAGGATAGCAATTGCCAAACCTCCGTTCTCGGACGCCGTGGAGATTACCGCCACCAGGCCCGTTAAGAAGACCGAGGTGGAAGATTATTCTTATTCCGACCTGTTGAAAGAGAGGTTGAGTGAATCCCACCGGGGTGTTGTCGTTTCCGGTGCTCCCGGGATGGGAAAATCCACCCTGGTTCAGGCCCTCTCGGAATTTCTCCGTACTTCGGGGTGGATAGTGAAGACCATGGAGAAACCCCGGGACTTGGACGTTTCCCCCGAAATTAGCCAGTACAGGGACCTGGACGGGGAAATGGCCAATACGGCAGAAGTCCTGCTCTTAACCCGGCCCGACTATACCATCTTTGACGAGATGCGTCAGACCACGGACTTCGAGGTCTTCGCGGACCTGCGTATGTCCGGGGTCGGATTGGTGGGGGTCGTCCATGCAACCAAAGCTATCGACTCCCTCCAGCGCCTGATTGGAAGGGTGGAGCTGGGAATGATACCTCAAATAGTCGATACCGTGGTTCACGTGGACGGCGGGGATATCAGCCAGGTTTTCGACGTGGAGCTGACCGTAAAGACTCCCACCGGGATGGAACAGGGCGACCTAGCACGCCCGGTCATCGAAGTCAGGGACTTCGATAGCGGCAGTCTGGCTTACGAGATGTATACCTTTGGCGAACAGGTGGTAGTCATGGGTGTGGAAGGATCGGAGGAGAAAGCCATCTGGAAACTTGCCAGGAGGGAGCTGGAGCACTACCTGGATAACCAATTCCACTTCGACTTCGATCTGGAGATTAAGTCCGAGAATAGAATAGCTATCTACGTCGCTGACTCCCACGTACCGGCCGTTTTGGGTCGAGGTGGGAAGAAGATCGACGCCCTGGAGGGAGAACTGGGACTCAGCATCGACGTCCGAAGCTTCCAGGAGAGGTCCTCGAGTGGCGACGATCAGGATCACCTCAACGTGAAAAAGACGGACGAGTACCTGGTGTTGAACTTCGATCCCGGGTTGCGAGAAGAGGAGATAGAGATATCCGTGGAGGGAAGAAGGGTCTTTACCGGGGCCGTATCCAAAAGGGGACGGATAAAGCTGGACAGGAATGCCCCCCAGGCGAAGAGGATAGAGGAGCCACTGGATAAGGGAGCAAATATCACGGTAAATTCCAGCTGAAGTCAATTACCCCGCACCAAGGTGCGGGGCTTGTAACAACAGCCCCGTAAGGTC
>CAYZUF010000160.1:0-3350 GCA_964481645.1 uncultured Thermotogae bacterium | reverse complement strand
GAAAAGCCAAGGCCAGCGACGCAAAAATCGTTAAACGCAGGACCAAGAAAGAGAGGGGGTAAAACATGCCGAGGTCAGTTAAGAAGGGACCTTACGTAAAGGATAGTTTGAATGAAAAGGTTGATAAGGCGAAGAACGGTGAACTGGACGAGATAAAGACCTGGTCCAGGGATTCGACGATATTACCCAAGATGGTGGGATTGACTATTAAAGTCCACAACGGAAAAGACCACATTCCCGTGGAAATATCGGAGAACATGGTAGGCCACAAGCTGGGAGAGTTTGCCTCCACAAGGACCTTTAGGGAGCACGGCGGCATCAGGAAGAAAGAACCGGTAACGCCGGTAGGCTAGTATGAAAGAAGCTAGAGCCATTACCAAAAACGTCAGAATATCTCCGAAGAAGGCGAGACCGGTTGCCGACGCCGTTCGTGGGGAATCAGTTGATCAGGCACTCAGAACCGTCAAGTTCTCCAAAAAGAAAGCCGCCCGGTTCCTGCAGGATACGTTGGAGTCAGCAATTGCCAATGCGCAACACAACCACGATATGGCCGTAGATAAGCTTAAGGTCAAGGAAGCAGCGATCGATGAAGGGCAGACCATGAAACGGATGAAGCCACGGGCCCAGGGCAGAGCTGATATGATGAAACGAAGGCAGAGCCACATCAAAGTGATCTTAGTGGAGGAAGAATAATGGGACAGAAAGTACATCCGGTCGGTTTTCGCGTTGGAGTGAACAAGAAATGGGAGTCAAATTGGTATAGCGAGGAAAAAGCACCCGAGTACGTGGCTGAAGACCACGAGATCCGCGAGTTGATCGAGGAACAATACAGAGGGGCGGGGATCGCGAAGGTCAGCATCGAGAGGCCCAGGGACGACCGCATTTCCATTATAATAGTCTCCGCGCGACCGGGGATAATAATCGGAAAGGGTGGCAACGAGATAAACAGGTTTCAGAAAGAATTGAGCGACAGGACGGAGAGGGACGTCAACATATCCGTTAAGGAGGCCAATCAGCCTCACCTGCAGGCCCAGTTGATAGCCCAGGAAGTAGCTTTTCAAATTGAAAATCGGATTCCTCCCAGCAGGGCTATGAAGGAAGTGATCTCTCGTTCCATGTCCAAAGGGGCCAAGGGAGTCAAGGTAAAGTGCTCGGGAAGAATTGGCGGGGCGAACCTTGCCAGGTCGGTTTCCCAGGACGAAGGAAGGATTCCCCTGCAGACTATCAGGGCCGACATTGATTACGGATTCATCGAAGCCAGGACTAAATACGGACCGATCGGAGTCAAAGCCTGGGTTTTCCGAGAAGAATTATTGCCCGAGGGTGTACCCGAGGGATTGAGTCTTTAAGAGGATGGTAACAAATGGCACTATATCCAGCTGATACAAAACACAGAAAGCAGCAGCGTGGCCGTACCAAGGGCAGGGCCAGCAAGGGGAATACGGTATCTTTTGGGGAGTACGGCATTCAAGCGACCGATCCCGGTTGGTTGACCAGCAAACAGATCGAGACGGCTCGAATGACCCTGGCCCACGAGACCCAGCGGGACTCGAAGATCTGGGTTAGGGTCTTCCCGGATAAGCCCATTACCAAGACCCCCGCGGAGACCAGGATGGGTAAGGGGAAAGGTGAGCCCGCGGAATGGGTGGCCGTAATCAGGCCGGGGAGGATAATCTTTGAGTTTTCCGGGGTGGGCAAGGAACTGGCAAAGCGGCTGCATCAACTGGTCTCGTATAAATTACCGCTAAAGACCAGGTTGAAAGAAAGAATTAAGTACGGAGGGGAAAAATGAGGCCCGGCGAACTGAGGGATATGACTTCGGAAGAGCTGGTAGAGAAGGTCGCCGAGTTGAAGGAGAAGCTGTTTAACCTGAGGTTTCAAAAGGCAACTGGAGAATTGGACAATACCGCTGAAATAAAGAAAACGAAAAAAGATATAGCTCGAGCGAAGACCGTTCAAAGGGAAAGCGAGGGGGAAGAAGTGAAATGAAAAAGACGAAAAAGGGAAGGGTGGTCAGTACCGCGATGGATAAAACCATTACTGTAGCTGTAGATACCCAGAGGCAACACCCGCGGTATAAGAAGTACCTCAAGCAGCGATCGAAGTTCTACGCTCACGACGAGAACGAGGAAGCTCAGGAAGGGGATTCGGTACTAATTTCCGAGACCAGGCCGATAAGCAAAAAGAAGCGCTGGAAATTGAAGGAAATACTGGAAAGGTCGGGAGGGGAAGCGTGATCCACCAGGAGACAGAATTGAAGGTGGCCGATAATTCCGGCGCGAAAAGGTTAAGGTGTATCAACGTTCTCGGCCAATCCAACAAGAACCAGGGAGAGATAGGAGATCTGATTACCGCTTCCGTAAAGAAACGGATCCCTGATAGCGATCTGGAAAAGGGAGAAATCGTCCGTGCCGTTATCGTGAGAACCGTGGGAAACTTTCGAAGAGATGACGGCTCTTATATAAGGTTCGACGATAACGCGGCCGTACTTGTTGATGACAGGATGGAACCGGTGGGTACAAGGATCTTTGGCCCGGTAACAAGAGAACTTAGAGAAGGGAATATGCTCCGCATAATATCCCTGGCGCCGGAGGTTTTATAGGGGGTAACCATGAGAAAAATTCAGAAGGGTGATCTGGTCAAAGTCATCTCCGGTAACGACAAGGGGAAAGAGGGTGAAGTGTTGAGTGTGGATCCGAAGGCGGGCCGGGTCGTCGTCGAGAACGTAAATTTTCGGTTGAAACACCAGGGCCGGACGCAGCAGCAAAAGGAACCGGGCATCATCGAGAGGGAGGAGCCTATAGATATTTCGAACGTTTTGCCCGTCTGCCCTTCCTGTAATGAGCCGACCAGGGTGGGGTTTGATGAGGTAGCGGGAGAGAAAGTGCGGGTCTGTAAGAAGTGTGAGGGGGTTCTTGATTAGGCAATGCTCAAGGAACAATACGAAGAGGAAGTAAGGAATAGTTTGATGAGCGAGCTGGGCTACGACAATCCGATGGAAGTCCCCGAGATCGAGAAGGTTGTGGTTAATATGGGAATTTCGGAACACGAGGATCCCAGCATCATCGACGGAGCGGCGGAGAACCTGAAGACAATTACCGGCCAGAAGCCCGTGGTCACCCGTGCCCGGAAGGCGATAGCGGATTTCGACATCAGGAAAGGTGTCCCCGTGGGGTGCAAGGTTACGCTGAGAAGGGAACGGGCTTACGAGTTTTTGAACAAATTGTATAACGTGGCCCTCCCCAGCATCAGGGACTTTCGCGGTCTTTCTCCGGATTCGTTTGACGGCCGGGGAAATTACAGTCTGGGAATGGATGAACAGCTTGTTTTCCCGGAGATAACGTTCGACG
>CAYZUF010000159.1:0-3404 GCA_964481645.1 uncultured Thermotogae bacterium | reverse complement strand
GACCAGGTTTGCCACCTTAAGTGTCAGCGGAGCGACATCCGGAGAACCACCGAGATATATCAAAGCCACCAGCAAATCGTTCCAGACCCAGAGAAATTGAAATATGAAGACGGAAGAGATCGCGGGCACGGATAGGGGCATCACGATCCGGAAGAACGTCTGTAGGGTCGATGCTCCGTCAATTTCAGCCGAATCGAAGAGGTCGCTGGGTAGGCCGGCGATAAAATTGTGAAGAAGAAATACGGTCAACGGCAGTCCGTACCCGGTGTGAGCCAGCCAGATCCCCGGAAAAGTACCGGCCAGGTTCAGGTTGGAGAAGACTCTGTAGATAGGAATAAACGTCATCTGCAGAGGGACGACAAGCAGACCCACCACTACCATGAAGATATAATCCCGACCCGGAAAGTCCATCCAGGCGAAGGCGTAGGCGGCAAATCCGGCAAACAGTATCGGAATGAGCGTGGCCGGTACGGAGATGAACAGGCTATTTATAAAGGCTCTTCCCAGGCCCTGCTGGGTCAGTACCGACTGGTAATTCTGCAAAGTGTACTGGGTGAAGTCAAAAGGGTGTTGAAATACCGTCCACCAGCCGGAATGTACTACATCGCCAGGCGCCCTAAACGAGGTCACCAGGAGGCCAAGGGTGGGTAAGAGCCAAACCAGGGCGATAACTAATATTACCACGTGTATCGGCCCTCTCGACACCAGGTTTTTTATTTTATTTATCATCGTATCTCCCTCTGTCGCCTGAACCTTCTGATATTAATTATCATTATCGGTACGATTAAAACTAGCAAAACTACGGCCAGCGTACTGGCCCGACCGAAGTGTTGAAACTTGAACATCTCCTTGTACATCCGGTTCGCGATAACCTCGGTATTGTAGTTTCCGTTGGTCATCACGTAGACAAAGTCGAAGATCTTGAGCACAAATACTATCATGGTGGTAGCCACCACCGCAATCGTCGATCGCATCATGGGTAGAGTGATTCGCCAGAAAATTTGCCACTCGGTTGCCCCATCGACGCGGGCCGATTCCATCAACTGGCGAGGAATGTTCTTGTAAGCCGCGGATAATACCACCATGCAGAACCCGGTCCATATCCATACCCCCACGAAAATAATGAAGAAGTTATTCCAGGGCTTCTCGATTAACCAGGCTATGGGACTTCCCCCGAAAAAAGTTACTATCCTGTTCAGTAGACCAATTTGGGGGAAGCCGGGCGGCTTCCACGCGTAGACGAACTTCCAGATTACGCTGGCCCCAACCATGGAGATGGCCATGGGGAGGAATATCACCGATTTGGCAACCGACTCGTAAGACACACGATCGAGCAAAACGGCCAGTATCAGGCCAAAGGTAACCGTCAAAGCGGTAAAGAAGAATACCCACAGGGCGTTGTTTCGGAAAGCAGTCACCATGGTCTTGTTGGTAAAGGCGAAGACGTAGTTCTGGACGCCGACGAACTCCTGGGAGTTTGAACCGTAAAAGGAGAGGATCACGGTCTTGACGGACGGATATATTAGAAAGAAGCTCAGAAGTACCACTACCGGAGCGATGTAAAGCCACGGTTTTATCTTGCCGGCTCTAATCAATGGTTAACCCCCCTAAAAATACTAGGGATGGGGGAATGTTTTCCCCCATCCCGAACTTCTTACCAAGAGATTTTAGTAAGCTTCGTCCGCGCTCTTTTCGATGGCTTCGAGTACCCCTTCCAGGTCTTCCCCACTGACGTAATCCATAATTCCGGTCCAGAAAGTACCGGAACCGACGGCCGAAGGCATGAGGTCGGAACCATCGAAACGGAACGTTTCCGCTTCGGAAAGGATTCGCGCAGCTTTGGCCGTTATCGGATCCGGATAAACATCTGAGCTAACGTTGGTATTCACCGCTAGCTTGCCCAGCTCCTCAACCCATACTGCCTGGGCCTCCGCGGAGGCAAGGAACTCCATTAACTTGTGGGCAGCCGGGGTGTCGTTAAAGGCGCTCACCAGGTCGCCGGCACCCAGCAGGGGATTACCGTATTCTTCGTCAATCGGGGGGAGCACGAAGACGTTGTAATCCTCTCCCGGCACCAGATCGGGGTACTGGTCCTTGATGAAGCTCTGAATGAATGTGGCCTGACGGTGCATGTAACAGCGGGGAGGATCCGTGAACAGGCCTGCGGCAGAGTCCCCGAAGTTTATCGTTAACGCCCCGGTTGTGCCTCCGAATACGTAATCGGGGTTCTTTATGATACTGCCAAATGTCTCCCAAGTATTGCGCACTGCTTCGTCCGTCCATTCAATCTCGTGGTTTACCCAGGCGTCGTAGGTATCCGGACCGGCACTTCTGAGCATGATGTCCTCGATCCAGTCCGTGCCGGGCCAGCCGCTGGCAGCCCCGCTTTCCAGACCTATACACCAGGGCGTACCTCCATCGGCGACGATCTGATCGGAAAGCTCGGTCAACTCGTCCCAGGTTTCGGGTATTTCATACCCCTGTTTCTCAAACTCCTTCGGGTTGTACCAGACCAGGCTTTTGAGGTCCGCGGACAGGAAAACCCCGTAAAGGTTATCGTCTACGGAGGCGAGATCGACGAAGGCTTTCGGGTGGTCTTCGACTATCGACTCGTCCAGACTGACCAGGGCATCCTTATTCGCGAACTCCTCCATCTGCCCTGGGTTGGGAATTGCCGCTACGTCGGGGGGGTTCCCACCCTCTACTCTGGTTACCAGCACCGTAGCAATATCCCTACCTACGGATTCAACGGTAACGTCGATGCCCGTATCTTCTTCAAATATTTTTATCGTTTTCTTAAAGGCTTGCAGCTCTTCTCCACTCCAGGTAACGGCGATGCTGACTTTTTCCTTTTGAGCGAAACCAAGCGCCGTAAGCCCTCCAATTAGCAAGATTCCAATCAACACAATACTTAAACTTTTCTTAAGCAATGCAGATCCCTCCTTTCAGTGTTTTATGATTGAGCTTGACTGAACGAGAATAGCAATTAGTTGCCGCGTTACCACCTCCCGTTTTGATGGTGTACAACCGGAGAAACTTCCAACTTCTTCCGCAAGGATTTGGCCGTTGTATTCTTTCGTGGATCCTCGGCATTCGCCCCCCAACACGACAAACTGCCAAGGAAAAATTCGCATCCTAGTAAGAAGAACGAAAGGTTAATCCATGATAATTTTAGCAATAGACCGGGAAAAGTCAAAATAGTCCTTGAATGGAGCCAGAAATCTCAATATACATAGTGGCAGTCGCAATAACAGGATTAGTTTGAATCTAATCCTCCGGCGTAAATATAGACCTTTGCTTCCCGTGTCAGATCAGAACTGGGGACAGGTGAAAGAGAAAATATTTGTGCGCCCCCATAGAAGGTCTTTATGAGTGTGGTGGGCGAAGCAGGACTCGAACCTGCG
>CAYZUF010000158.1:0-3429 GCA_964481645.1 uncultured Thermotogae bacterium | reverse complement strand
TGTAGACTCAGACTGGTCGCTATTCTGTCTCCCTCACCGCCCTGGCTACCGTCCGAGTTTCTCTCTTCTTTCCCGATCGGGGTATAGGTTGGGCGGACGTACTCGAAGTCCGTAGTCAGGGAGAACTTTCGCGGCCCTGACTGAAACGATTTATTGATTTCCGCCCCGAGATATATACCCCTGTCGGTGTGGGAAGCCGCGTCTATATCACCATACCTATCCTCGTCGGAGCCCTCGATACCCGTCTCCGCGGTGGTAAATTTGTTCAACTCCCCGGCTAACTGATAAACTGCAAGCTTTCTCCTATCTCCCCCTCCGTATCCCTCGCTCCCCGCCCATACCGTCGAACCGGTAGTCAGAACCGCAGTTACGGTCTTCTCGCCGTACCGGCCGGTAGAGCCCAACTTGCGAAACCCGTCATCGGTCCCGTACCAGACCTCGCCCCCTTCGACGGACAGAGCATCCACCGATTCAGATCTGGTTAGCCATTCCGTGGACAGATCCGGCCTGACTTTTCCTATTCCTTCCGAGGACGCAAAATACAAATCCTCTCCGGAAACCTCCAGATCAGTAATTTCTCCCGATACCAGGGGAGAATCGTCGGTCAGCTCTTTTTGGGAAAGGTCGTAGGAGTAGAGACCGTCTTCAGTCCCTAGCCAGAGGCGACCACTGAGGTATTCCATCTTCATAGTCTCCACGTCCTCAAAGTCGGAGGTGATCCCTTTCCAGGAGACGTCGTTCCCCAGCTCATCGACTTTCGCCTCTGCCACCCCGCCCCCCGTACCCACCCAGATCTTCCTGCCGTCGCTTGCCAGACCTAGTACTTCCGAATCCGGGAGCCCGTCGGACTCGTAGAAACTCTTCCAGTTTGCAGCAAGGCCAAAGGGAGCATCCCCGGAGAGCTCGATCGACGTCAACCCGGAGCCGGTGGCAAGCAAGAGGAAGTCCCCGACAGTTATCCCTGCGTTGACACTATCTCCGGCCAGGTCGTCTTCCGTCCCATAACTCTCCCAGCCTTCCGCCCCCTTAACCGTAAAGCCGTTCCTGTGAGCGAAAAGGGTCAGCTCGTACCCGGCTTCGCCCAGGGAGACGATCTCGGTAATCCGATTGGGCAGGTTTACCCGTTCGTTGTCGTCAAACGGGAACTTATCGATGTTGCCCCCGAACTTGAAGCTGGATTTCCAGCCGTCCTCCTCGTAATTGAGTTCAATTCCTCCCACGGTGTGGACGTTGGGCATGGTGGAAATTTCGGGCGAAAGATTGGAGGGAGCGTTATCCCTTGCCTGAAAAAGGTTTACGTCTATATTCAGGCCATAATCCGTCTCCATCAGGGTCCGAAATCCGTACAGGCCTCTGGAGTACTGAGCAAATCCTCCCAGGCCGCCCCGGCCCCGTTCGAAATTCACCCTGATTTTGTCTTCGGGACCTACTTTCTTAAACATAATCAAGGTACCGGTTTCGTAGTCTATCGAATAATCGGTATTTCGGGTGAGTAGATTCCCGTTCAGGTAGACCTTGTCACTATCCGGGGCCACGGAAAGCCCCAGCATATAAGTTTGCCCCGAGATCTGATACTGAAAAGTAGCCTTAATCTCCTTGCTCTGCAAATCCGAAAAGAACTCGTCCGGGAAGTCAAGCCCGATCAAGCCCTTTTCGGGGTAGAGGTTATAACCGTAAGAACTCAGCTCACCCACCGGAGTCCAGTCGTCGCCCTCGTCCCGGCGAAGCTCGAGCTGAAAATTGTCCTCGTCGATTCCCGTCCTTCCCAGGGAATAAAATCTATTTCGTTCGTATTGAGTGAAATCAACCGCCTCCTCCCCGACGGTCAGAGCCACGTATTCCGCTAAAGCCTGGAGAAATTTTCGCTCGTAGCCCGTTCCGGGATTAAACGGGTACTCCTTTTGGTCCTCCTCGATCAGCCCCCGGTTATAGGCTGAGATATAATCTTTTATCCGATTCTGGACCAAGCTCACCCATTCACGTAACAGAATCAAGTAGTCCTCTTCTCCGGAGACGACCTGGAATTGACCGGAGGAGAGTTTTTCGGTTGGCTCCGACTCTATCTCCTCCTTCAGATAACCTATTCTCCACTCTTCGAGAAAGCTCCAGAAGGAACTGGAAGTTGGAAAAGATATTTCCGGCTCCGTAAACCCCTCTACGTACTCCCCCTCCAGGGGATAATACTGAAGGCCGCGGATATTCCTCCTGTAACCGGTTTCCTCCACCCCGACCTCCGTCCGATAGAGGGAAAATTTCACCTCTGACTCAGCACTATCCCCGTAGAAGACCTTGGTCTTGGAAATACCCTGCATCGAACCGGCAACCGCTTCCACGTTTACATCCTCCACCTTTCCGTCCAGCCTAAGCCCGAGAAGCTTTTTGTTGTAGACGGTGAAGTTCTCCCCGCCCCCGGCAACGAAATCACCCAGCAGTCCGTCCCAGTTGTCCGTATCCATCTTGAGGCTGAACTTCTGTAGATAGCTGGGATTACTGTCATCCAGGTCCGCATTCAGGGACCAGGTCTCGCCAATTTTTCCGTTCAGCTTTACCTTCAGGGACTGACTCAAAGAGTACGAATCGTTCGGGTATCCCACCCGGGAAAGGCTTGCCCCGTCGCCAAGTCCGAACTTCACGGACCAGGTCTTCGCCCCACTAAGATTTATTCGGAAAGACTCCTCCTCCAGGGTCAGGGCCCTGACACCCCGAATCTGAGGGAAGGTTACGAAAAAAAATACGAGCGCCAGCACAAAGGGGAGAAGTCGGATAGAGTTATACGTTCTCACAAAAAATACGCCTTACCCGATACCTCAAAATCGATAGGTCAAGGAAACTCGATGGGTACCTTCAATACCCGTCCGATAACCAGCGTAGGCCCAATCCAATCTTACATCAACCAGATCAACACTCGATCCCAGCGTCAGGGCACTTCCGTCGTATCCAGCCCTGACACCGATTTGGCTTGCCCAGAGTTCAGCCCCCAGATGAGGGATCATAGAGGAATAGTCGCCCTGAGACAAAGAAGCAAAAGAAGTCTCCAGATCGGCCAACAGGGTCAATTCGAGCCCTTCGTCGAGACCCGAAGTAAAGGAGAACCCGGCTCGCAGTTTTTTTACCAACTCCTCCCGGTGGTTAGCTCCGTAATCCAGCTCGTTGCTCAGCACGTTTTCAGCCACGACTCCAAAGCCAAAGTTTCCTTCCCTTACAAGGATTGCGGGCTCTACCGCCCACCCGAACCCATCTTTGAAAGTAGTCAGGGAAAGGTGGGAATAGTAGTACTTGAACCTACCCCCCACGGATAACCAGGAAGACAGGGGCAAGCCAAAACCCAGGGTTCCGTCGCTGCTTACGTAACTAAAACTATCCCCGGTATCCACCCCGAACTCGTTCGGAACGCTAATCAGACCGCAGTAAAGGACGGAGGCAGGTAAT
>CAYZUF010000157.1:0-3474 GCA_964481645.1 uncultured Thermotogae bacterium | reverse complement strand
TCCCGACTTATTGAATGGCTAAGAAAGTGTTCGACTTTTATCTTGCATCCAACGGGTAAGTATATAAATAGCAGTAATTTATAGATGGTTGATCTAGAGTAAATACTCTGGATACGTAAGTTGCTGATTTATTTCGTCTTTATGATTAGAGGGAGGTAAATAGCGGGTGGGTTTTCTTTCCAAGCCTACCTTTTTGGATGAGGGAGTTCAATCCCCATTCCTGCCCGGGGGATCTAGCTGCCAGCTGAGAACTCCTCGTAGATCCTGGAATACTCTTCTCCGATCCTCTCCAGCTTATGATTTTCGGCTGTCCCTTTGGCGTTCTCTGACAGCTCTTTCCTCAGGTCGGGATCCTCCATCGCTCTTCTTACCAGCGTAATAAATTCTTCCTTGCTATCCCCTTTTAGACAGTTCTTTCCGTCCTCCAGCCAGCCCCTGTAAGCCGGTAGGTCTCTGGTCACTATGGGTAAGCCCCTTGCGGCCGCTTCCAGCAGAACTATTCCTTCGTTTTCCTCTTTGGAAGGAAAAAAGAAAAGATCGCCTGAGGAAAATGCCGCACTTATGTCCTCTACGTAACCGGTGAATTGAACGTTCTCCGGCGAGCTCTTTATTGAGTCGTCCATCTTCTGGTCGAACATAAATAACTTATTCATTCGATGTCCGTACCAGATAAATTGGTATTGGGGGAGAGCCCTGGCCACTTCCACGAAAGTAGTCACGTCCTTCCGGGGGATGACCTGTCCTACGACGATTACGGTGGGGCGGTCCAGACCGTATTTTTTTCTGTATTCTTCTCTACCTGCTTCCGAATACTCCACTTTGGAGAAATCCACCCCGTTGCTGACCACCCGGATCTTCTCCTCGTCTACCCCAAACCCGGCTACCATCCCCCTGGTGTACTCGGAGGGAGCGATAACCCGGTCTCCGGAGTTATAAAGGAGAGAGAGCCACTTGATAAACGGTTTTTCAAGCTGCCTGGATAGAGTAAAACCCCCTTCGATATCCTTCCCCGAATGGGCGAATACTACCCCCATCTTGCCCTGCCTTTGAGCCTGCTTTAGTCTGAGGAAGGAGATCGGACCGGGCCAGTTTATATGGATGACGTCGTAAGGTTCTTTTGGCTTTTCCTTGACCGTTGTCCCGTTCTGTCTCAGAGCTTTGCGCTGATGTTTGACCGCGGCGGTGATGCCATGAACTCCATACATGGTTGGATCTTCGTAGACACAGACCGTTTTCATATCCCCCAATCCCCGCTTTCACGATTAATAGATAACAAACATAGATAACAAACCAAGTATAAAAGGTTATCGAGCAACGAAAAAAAACTCAACAACTTGTGATTCGTCTCCGGATCTCTGAAAATTAGATTGGGTAATTGCTTTAAGACTTTTCACAAAGGCAGGTTATTGAAACCCCTGATGAGCTGGTTACTGTACAACTTGATCGGGATTTCTTTTCGACTGGGGATAAAGCCCTACTTCGACCTCCGGGTTAACGGTCTGGATAACTACTCGGAGAAGCCCTCAACGCTGGTGGTGGCGAATCATAAGCGCGATCTGGACTCGGTCCTGATTGCCACCGTCCTCTATTACCACCGGGGATTTCCAAGACCTTCCACCCCGGTTTCCTTCATGGGCGATGAAAACCTCTTTCAGCCTGGCTTCCTGGGGAACTGGATTAAGGGTCCCAAGTTGCTGAAAAAGCTCCTCCAGCCGATTTCGCTAAATTACGTCCTGAGAAAGCTTCACGCTTATCCCATCGGGAAGCTGGATTTTCACTCGGTTCCCGTCCACGACGCGCTGAGAATCATCAAGGAGAGGGGCGACGACCACGAACTCAGGGAAATAATCAAGGAGGAGGCCCTGGAAGAGTTGCTGGAAGATTCCTCTTTCGGGAGCCCGGATATGACCATTTCCGAGTTCTTCGACAGGGAAGGCTATCCCCGGGAGAAGATCGATTCCCGGAATTTCAAATCGGAGTTCAGGAAGGAGGTCAAAAAGAGCAAGCTGGGAGCGGTCAAGGACCAGCTGGGGGAATTCGCAGAGCTGTTGAACGAGGGAGCGATACTCTATATCACTCCCGAAGGGACCCTTTCCCGAAACGGAATGCTGGGCAGGCTGAAGGATAGCTTGCTTATTCTGATCGAGGAGGCAGACGCCGACGTGGTGGCCCTGCCCACAAATATCACCTACGACTTTATGACCAAGGGGAAAACCCGGATATTCGTCAACCTGGGAGAAGAGATCAGTGGCCTGGAGAGGCTAAATCGCAAGGAGAGGAGCGCGAGGCTGAGGAAGGCCATCCTTGGCCTGACCACGATCAATCTGTCGCAGGTGGCCAGCTATCACCTCAAACAGGTCGACGAAGCGGGAGTAAGGGAAGTACAAGTAGATGATCTCTTCGATAAAGTAAGAGCTTCTCTGGATCTGTTTGCTCGAGAGGGGTTTAACCTCGACGACCAGCTGGCGGACCGAAAGGGTATCGAGGGCCGCTGGAACTCCTATATTGACTATTGCCTGGAGAAGGGAGTGCTGAGCGGGGAAGATCTCTCCGGATCGAGAAAGAAGGGTGCGATCTATCTTTCTCCGGATCTCGGCCGCGACCGTGACGAAATTCCTCGCGGCTACCGGCGGGACCCGGTCAATTACTGTGCAAACGAGTTAAGGGCGCTGGGAAAAGTCGATCTAATCGACTTATGAAGAATTATTCCTGTGCCGACCTCTACGACAGAGGGAGACTCAAACGTCTCCTTGCCAGCTTCGACCTCCACCCCGACGTGAATAAGGGACAGCACTTCCTGGTGGAGCGCGATTTTCTGGAATCCATTGCCGAGAGCGCGGGGACCGGCCGCGTAGCCCTGGAAGTCGGCCCGGGACCGGGAGCGTTGACCTGTTTGTTGAAGGAGCGGTTTGTCCAAACTTACGGGGTGGAGATCGACGAGGCCTTTCGCCCAATTTTCAGCCAGGTAAACCCGGAGGACAAAGTCGAGTTTGTCAGTGGAAGTATCCTGGATCTGGAGTTCGACGAGTTTGGGCTGGAGAGGACGAGGGGCGCGAAACTGGTAGGTAATATTCCCTACAACATCACCGGCCAGATCATGGAGAAGGCCGTTTCTGCCCGCGCCTTCTTTTCGAAGGCCGTCTTTACGGTGCAGAAAGAAGTTGCGGAGAGGATACTGGCTGAACCGGGTACGAGCGGTTGTGGGGCGATTACTTACTTTCTGTGGGCTTACGGGGAGGTCGCTCGCGTGATTGATATCCCTTCCCAGGCCTTCTATCCTCCCCCTGAGGTTGAATCCTCTACGGTAGAGATCCGCTTCGCCCCTGAGAAGAGCTTCGAGAGTGACGACGGGGTTTACTTCTCCCTGATTCGGGAGCTCTTTAACTACCGGCGGAAGACCATCCGAAAGGGGTTGATCGGCTCTCCGAGGTTCTCCATGGAGCGGGCCGACGTCGATCGTCTGCTGGAGGAAGC
>CAYZUF010000156.1:0-3490 GCA_964481645.1 uncultured Thermotogae bacterium | reverse complement strand
CCGTAAGGTTAGAAATGTTTTTCTTTACCGACAAAAGACCCAGCAGTCAATCGAGGAGGTAATCCTTGATAGCGTCTAGTAGTAACGTGTCAGTTTATCTCTCATATCGGGTATAAACGAGAACCGGGCTCGATTGACTGCTGGAGGTAAACCAGCCGATTCCTCCCTCGGCAAATTTTGGTGAGTCTGAGTGGAGGTCCCGGAGATTCCCACCGTCGGCCCCGAGCTGCTGGGGAAGAACCCGCCGAAGCGGGACCCGTATTTACTTTCAGAGAAATCATCTAGCCGAAAAGGGGTTTTCTACAAGCTCCACCCCTGGGGTGGGTTAATTGACACAGCGTGGCTGCCGGGCCGGAGGGTTGGAAGAAGCATTAAAAATAAGTAATCGATGAAATTTGGCTCCCTTAGCTCTCTTCCGGTGGCGGAAACTTCAACACGGACATATCGATATCTCGCATTACTTCGAAAGACTTGTCCCCGGACCAGATACTGGTTAGCACGTTTTGCTTCTCCGGGGAGAAAGCCATCAGGTCGTACCTACCTTCTTTGGCTTCAGCAAGGATCTCCTCCTGAACCTCGCCCGTCCGGTATCTAACCTCGGCCTCCATGCCGTGTTCGCTGATGATTTCCCGGGCCAGGTCGAGATATCCAAACTCCTCTCGTGCGTAATTCTCCAGAGACTCCTTGAGGTATTCCTCCTCACCCGACGTGTAGCCTCCGAACTTCTCCCCTTCCTCGCTCAATGTCACCAGTAAAGTAATCGCGGGCTGGGAGGCTCCCAGAAGGTCGGAAAGATAGGAGATTAAGGTAGTGCTTCTATCTCTGTCATTCGGTACCGGGATTAGAACTCGCTCGCAGGAGTCGAGTTCCCCTTTATATACAAGGGTCGGAACCGGTGATTTCTTCACTATCTTTTTTACGTGCGCCCCCAGAACATTTCGAAACCCGCCCCTTCCGTAGGACTCCATGGAAAGCAGCCCATACTGTTTCCGATTCAGCTGGCTCAGTACTTGCTCCACCGGATCCCCCGCAGGAGAGAACGTATTCAGGTCAAATTCAGGGAGTGATTCTTCCATTTGCTTCTTGGCCTGAGACAATACTCGCTCCGGGATGGGCTGGTTTCCCTGAATTAATTGCTGCTCTTTGGCCAGATCTCTTCTTGCGTCATCGGTGATACGGTCGAGTCTCTCTTCGACGTGGATCATATCGAGCTGGCCGGTTTTATCGCTGAGGATACTGGCAAGAAACTGTAGAGCCGAATGTTTTTCTTTAACGGTTCGAAGATAGTGCAAGACCGTTATCTGCTGGTTATTCATAGAAAGTCACCCCAGATGCAAATTTCCTTCTATTATCCCTTAACTAGATCACTCCTAAAAGAACCCACCAGCTGAATACAACCAGGAACAGCACGATAAAACTGGCTAAAGTGAGCCAGACTCCCGCCACCAGAAAATCCTTGGGTTTGACGTGGCCCGTGGAATAAATAATGGCGTTTGCAGGGGTTGCGAGCAGCAGCAGAAACCCCAGCGAGGTCGAAATAGCTGTCAACAATCCCATTGCCAGTGGATTGATTGACGCCAGCTCGGCCATCTGGAGGGTTATCGGGCCAATGACACTGGCGGTTGCTCCCGCACTCATTAAGTTGGTCATTATTATGCTCAATAGAGAGCTGGCCAGAGTAATGGGGAGCAGGCCACTTAATCCTAACCCGTCCCGGACGAAGGAGAGGACCATATTTGCTATCCAGCCGGCAGCTCCGGAACTTTCCAGGACGGAGCCCAAACTCAGCGCCCCCATGTAGATTAGAATTACACCCCAGTTTATGTTTGTATGGTAATCGTCCCAGTCAACGATGCCGAAGGCCAGATACAGTATCGCTCCCATGATGGCGATTATCCCCAGCCCGATAGTTCTTCCCATGGTGATCCAGAGAAAGACGATGAGGACGAATATAGCTATGGTCACTCCGGTTTCACCCGTTATCTCTCGCTCTTCCAGTTCGGCCTGAAGTCCAGCCGTCGCTTCCGAGAGGTCGGTTATATTGGGCTGAAAGGCATGGTAGAGTATCCAGGAAGTAACCGGAATTAAGAGCAGGGTAATCGGGAACGAGTAAACTATCCACTCTCCGTATCCAATATTGATTCCATGCATTCGCTGGAGGAAGCCGAGGATGATTATATTTCGCCCGCCGCCGCTCGGGGCGTACAGGGCGCCAATACTGGCTCCGTAGGCGACTGAAAATAGCAGGAACTTGCTCAGCCCCGCCACCGCCCTGTCCGTAGTCTCTTTCATGGTACTTACTAGGGACAGAACCATAGGGGTCATGATGGCCGCTACTACGTGACCGGCGATAAATCCTGCAAGCAGGGCACAACTGCTTACCAGGGCAAAGCTTATCCGTCTGGCACTGCTACCCAGCTTGTCGATGAGGAACAGGATCAGCCTCTGCCCGACGTCCTGACTTGTTAGTGCGACCCCTATCATCAGTGCTCCCATAATGAAGAAAACCGCGTCGTGCATGAACGACCGGGCTACGGAGTTAGGGGTACCCAGACCCATTAAAACCTGGTAAACTGCGATGAACAGGATCGTCCCCGGGGCCGATATCGGTTCGGCTATAAAAAGGACCACAACCGCAGCCAATAGTGCGATCGCTTTATGACCTTCCGGCGACAGACCTTCCGGCGTAGAGAGAGATAGGATGGATACTACTAGCAGCGTCGTTATTAGAAACCAGGTCCAGCGGGATTGAAACCATTTACGCAGTTCCTTCATCCTGCCCCACCTCCATCTCCGAAACTTTCGCCCCTTCTCATTTTTTTTGACTGATACCGGTTGACTCACGCCAGGGCCAAGGTAGTACTAGACTTCTGCCAGGTTGGTGCGGTGTATTGTCCCTGGAAAGTATCACCTTCATTGCGCTTCCACGCTTTACTTACGCTAGGTGAGTAAGGTGTTATTGTCAAGCTATCAAGGTGCGACGGTTTTATTTTTCCGATAGTGTAGCCTTTCCTAAGTAGCTAGTTCTTTGAAATTAGTTGAGGCACCAATACAGTTCCTTCCTGATGTAAGGCATACAACCAAATCAAATAGGGGGAACTGCCCGATGCCTCAAGATGACGGTAATTGAATCCCCGAAGACTCCGGAAAACTCCTCCAGGGTGAAGCGAAAGTCCTGTTTTGAAGACTCTTCTGCCATCTTACAAGTACTCCACTTTGTATTGCCGGTGGAGTGAGAAAGATTTCAAGTTAGCCGAGACTAAAGCCTCTTCGGTAGGGTCCTTTTGTGAACCAATAACCCAACAAGTAAGAAAAAAACTGCGAACAGGGTGATTATCCCGAGCTTCATCCAGGGTTGTCCGCTCCCTCCAAATGAAATCCGTACCAGATCTACAAAGTAGGTCAGTGGACTGAATCTGGAGATGACTCTTCCCCATCCGGGAAGGTTGCTTGCGGGGATGAAAACACCGCTTACAAATATAATCGGGAA
>CAYZUF010000155.1:0-3506 GCA_964481645.1 uncultured Thermotogae bacterium | reverse complement strand
ATTTTCCTTTGGCTACGTCACTAAACGTGCCGGTGTACGTCCATAAGAGCCCAACGTCGGGACTTTCTCCGGTTACCTTTTCGTAATAATTCAAACCCCAGTGGACTCCGTATCTGTAACCGGCCTCGAATCTCCACAGAACAGGTATCTCCATGCCGAGGACTATTCCCACTTTGGAATAACCGTAGTGGGCGGCGGTCATGGCGGCCAGAGCACCCACCAGGGCGCTACTCTGCTGTTCTTTGAAGACGAAGCTAGCGACATTTGGTTTGTCCACTACGGAGTCAATTAGGGCGAACTTTTGATCGGGAAATTCTTTGGCTCCCTGTTTGACGGCGTCAGTAAGCAGGTTGCCAACTCCGATAATTACCTCGTACTCCCCGGTACGAGCCAGATTCCTGATGTTGGGAAGGTAATCTGCCTCGCTGGCGGGCTGGGCGACCTGTAACTCCAGACCGAACTCCTGGGCCGCTTCGTCCGCCCCCTTGAAACCCATATCGTTGAAGGACATGTCCCCTCGGCCACCGACGTCGGTTACCACTGCGATCTTCTTCTGGGCCACGGCGTCTATCCCCGTGCTACCTACTATGGTCAGCCCGAAACTTAGCAGACCAACCACTAAGGAAAGAACAAGAAATCTCGTTAAGTTTGAATTAAACGTAAACATATATACCCCCTTTCTCTTGGGTGAATTATCTGGGTTCAATTCCGCGGCGTAAATGTAGAGTTCACCACCTCCTAGCCTGAAAAAGTATAGAAACTTCGGCCTCCACCTGCAAATCTAACCTACTTCTATTGTAGCCAGGGTCTGGTTTACTTCGGCCTTTTCTCCCTGAGAGACAATTATATCCCGGACGACTCCGTCCGCGGGAGCTTCCACCGAGAAGGTCGATTTCATGGTCTCGATTTCGGCCAGCTCTGTCCCTTTGAGCACCCGGTCCCCTACCGAGACTTTCCATTCTACCAGACTAATCTCCTCCACCTTACCCAGCTCGGGAATTTTTACCTCGCTCGTCTGCGACATATTATCACCAATTCGAAAGCATCTCTAATCTGAATACTATCCCGCTCGTTTTTTCGCTCCAGATACACCGGATTCCAGGGGATTAAAGGACGTCTAATTTATCTTACGCGAAATCAAATATCAGGTCAATTTAGGCATCATTGTAGTGCAGCTCGGGCGTTCATAGTAAATTCAAGGTCGCTTAAAGAAAGCTCAGGTCGATCCAAAGTTGGAACGGATTTCCTGTTCTAGTTTCTTTATCTCCTCGTAAAGTAGCGGTGTCTCTTCGATCATCCGATCTATTTTCCGATGGGAATGCATGGCCGTACTGTGGTCCCGATTCCCAAACTTCTTTCCCAGAGCGGGAAAGGAGCTGTCCGTCAGTTCCCTGGAGAGGTAAATCGCTATATGGCGGGCCCGGGCGATCTCCTTCTTCCTGCTTTTCCCTTCCAGCTCCTCAGGGGAGAAATTGTAATTGCTTGCGATGACTTCTTTGATGGAATCGACTGTTAGTTTTTTGGTCTCAGATGACTCCTCCGGGAGGAAACTTCTAACCTCTTCGATTTTTAGTTTTCCGCCCGCCAGGTTCGCGTGGGCCACGGCTTTTATTAACGCTCCTTCCAGGGCTCGAACGTTGGTCGATATCCTGGTGGCGATAAGCTCCAGCACATCGTCATCCACTTTCAGGCCTTTTTGGGTTGCCTTCTTTCGGAGTATGGCCACCCTGGTCTCGAAGTTAGGGGGCTGAATGTCGGCGACCAGTCCCCACCTGAAGCGGGAAACCAGCCGATCCTGGAGGTCCGAGAACTCCTGGGGAGGCCGGTCGGAAGTGAGGACGATCTGTTTGCCGTTTCCGTAGAGTTCGTTGAAAGTGTGAAAGAGCTCTTCCTGGGTCCCCTCTTTGTTCTCCAGAAACTGGACGTCGTCCAGAAGGAAGGCCCTGACCGAACGGTATTTCTTTCGAAATTGATCCGTCTTATTCTGCCTGATGGCCTGGATCATCTCGATGGCAAACCTCTCGGAAGTGGTATAAACTACCTCTCCCCCCCGATTTTTCCCGGTGAGGTAATTCCCGATGGAGTGAAGCAGGTGGGTCTTTCCCAGTCCGACCTTTGAGTATAGAAAGAGGGGATTGTAGGAGTCGGCGGGAGCTTCTGCGACTGCCTGGCTGGCGGCTGTGGCCAGCTGATTGCTCTTGCTGGTGACGAAAGTGTCGAAAGTGTATTCCCGGTTTAACGCTATCTCCCCACCGGCTTCTCCCTGTGGGGAATCGGTAACGTTTTTGACCTCCGAGGAGGCCGGCGGGGCCGACCTTCCGGATGAACTGTTCTCGGGACTGACTGGGGGAGCTTGGGGCTCCGTCCGAAAACTTCCGTTTTGGTCGCCGCCGCTCTGGTCGCCTTCCGAATGTTCCGCCACCCGAATCTTTATCTCCTTTGGTTCCCCGGCCAGTTGCTCCAGCTTCGATTCGATTAAATCCAGATAGCGTTCCTCCAGACCGCGCTTGACGAAACCACTAGGAGCGGCCAGCTCGATCCGACCATCCTGGAGGTCAACGAGATCCAGGCTACCCACCCAGGTCTCAAAACTCGCCTCCGGTAGCTCCTTTTTTAGTGTTTTTTTGGTTTTTTGCCAAAGAGAAATTGTTTTATCACTCATCTTATATATCCCGGAAAATAATAATACATTTTTCGGGGAGTCTTTTACAAATCACCTCTTTGGGGAGAAGACGCTCCATTACTGCCGATCCAAGGGGGATAAAGTCGCGTTATTGACTGAAACTTCCTCCCACGGGCTCATTGAACTGACCCAAAAAAACCGGCCCGGAGAGGAGCCCGGTCCGCCCGATCTTCCAGAAGTTGGCTCCAGCGCCTTCTCCTGAAAGGTCCTCCTGGCGGGAGCTGTGAAGTATTCGAACCGAACGTCACGGCTGAAAGGAGTCTACGTGAGGGTCAAGTGGCTAAAGCTGGGTCCAGTTACTTCCGGCGGCCACGTCTACCTCCAGCGGGACCCTTAACTGTAAGCTATCCTCCATGATCCCTTTGAGCCCTTCTCTCGTTTCGTCCACGGAGGATTCCTCTACCTCCAGGATCAGCTCGTCGTGGATCTGAAGCAGGAGTTCCCCGGTCAGGTCACCCGCGTCAATCGCCCCCTTGACGTCGACCATGGCGATCTTCATCAGGTCAGCCGCGCTCCCCTGGATGGGGGTATTGATGGCGTTCCGACGATCGTAATTTCTCCTCTGCCAGTTGTTGCTGTTGATATTGGGCAGGTAGCGGCGGCGATTGAACATGGTTGCCGCGTAGTGATTTTCTTCGGCAAGTTGGACAAGATGGTCGAGGAATTTCCCGCTTCGAGGATAGAGTTCGAAGAACCGATCTATGTATTGTTCCGCCTCCTCCCTGGGGATCCCCAGATCCCGGGATAGTCCGTATTCGGTGATCCCGTAGACGATCCCGAAGTTAACCCGTTTCGCCCTGTCCCGCATCTTCTCGTCGACTTC
>CAYZUF010000154.1:0-3521 GCA_964481645.1 uncultured Thermotogae bacterium | reverse complement strand
ATTCGAAACATCCACAGGAGGTCATCGGGTCCTTAATCATCGAATAGGCGCTAAACTTCTCCAGGTTTCCATCCGTCTCCCGGGCCAGGTATTCGTTAACTCCCTTCCATTGACCGTACTCCTCGTCCAGGGTTTCACCCTTATCCACGGGCTGATTTGGCCCCTGGGGATCCATTTCGTGGCCCGCCTTACAATCCAGCCACGTATAAGCACCACACAGTCCCAATCTCTCCGGGGTCACGATACAGACGTGGTCGGGAGCGTAGGTTTGACAGAGAGTACAGGAATAGAAGGTGTCCACGTCCGAATCCTTCATTCCCAGAATCCTCTCGTCCCGCTGGTGGTAGATCTCTTTTGCTCTCTCCAGCGGTTTCTTGATTTCCTCTTCGTCGGTAATTAAAGTGACCTGAACTTTATTGATTACGGAAGAAAAATCCTCCTTTATCTTTGAAATTAGAATCCTGGCAAAATCCTCCAACCTGAAACCTTTTTCATAACTGTCCTTGCTGATCCTTATCCACGGAATCGCCCGCTGTCCCATATGAAATATCCCACTGGCCCAGCTGATAAATTCGTGAAATCTCCGCTCCACGATGGTCTCGAAGTCTTCCTTAAATTCTCGCCCCGCAACTTCAACTAAGATACCCAGCGGAAGTGAACCACCTTCTTCAACACCCTCCTCCAGGCCGGGACCGACAAGTTCAATTTTCTCGTCCTCTACTTCCTCCATCGGTCGATTACGGAGTAGCTCGAAGGCAGTGCTCGACTTCCCCCCAAATTCGACGAACATATCCTCTTTCCTTACCGATTCCCCTTCGAAGCCGGCTCCAAAGGGGACCGGGATGTCGACGTCAGTGACCTCGATTTCCAGATCCCTGACCTCCACGGCTTTGTTTACCAGCTTGTCGTTGGGAACGGAGGAGACAACGTGTTCGTATTTACATATCCCCCGGGGGAGGATCTCCGGAAGGTCGACGTCGGAGATGGTGGGGAAACCGAAGTTAAGTGCCCCCGCCGCAGCAGCGTATTTTTTGTCCCTAATTACCTGTTCGCCATCAACGCCCTCGTCCTCACCGAGGGCCAGGACAAATGCGTGAACGGTTTCCTTATTATAGAGGAGTATTTCTTTCGCCTCTTCCAGTCCGCCGGGTTCCTTACCCCCGAAAGTCAACGCAGCTCGACAGGCAAAGTTGAGCGCGTGAACTATGGCGGAGGTAGATTTGCCGTAAGGTACCAGAAAAGTATCCCACCCCATTTCCACTCCCTCTTCTGCCAGTTGTTCAGCCATACTTTCACCGTTGGTAGAGGAAGCCATGAAGACCAGTATATTTTTCGATTGGAGCTCCTGGGCGAGTTCTACGGCCTCCTCGTTGCTGGGAGCCGCCCCCACTATAGCGGCAAACCCGGGCATCCGTCCATCAACAAGTTTTATCCCCTGAGTCCGGAGGGTTGAATCGTCAGTAAAGCCCAGCCAGGGATCCTCGGGATCCCCCCCACGAACAAGTTTGAGCGCCTCGATAACCTCCTGGGAGATAAGCGTAGCAATTCCGGCATCGAGGGCCTTCCCGAGGTAAGGAGTCCACATCTCTTCTTCGGGAATCGGGGGGAGGAGGTCTTTGGCTCGGTCCAGAGGGGACTCTAGATCTCCTATTGTTTCGACCTCTTTACCTGTTAACGACAAAATTAAGGGCAAATAATACCCCGTATTGGGGAATCCGACTTCTTTTTCGGGCCCAAAATCATCCCTGGAATCTTCCCACGATTCTTTCGCCTGTGTAAGGTACTTATGGGCCCCTCTAATTGCAGCTGACGCGACAACTTTAGACATCGCTACCTCCTACGGTCCGGCAACCATTTCTATCGATCCCGGTCAAACCGCTCGCTAAGACCACTCCAAATGTCTTCAATCGACCTTCTTAAATCCCCTTCTCCCAACGAAACTTCTACACCTTGGCGACTACTCTTCCTTATCCCTTGGCTATAAGGGATAAAGCCCAAAGGTTTCTCCCGCAGGGTATTTCGCAAAAACTCCTTTTCCTCCTCGTCCCTTACCTTGTTACAAAGGGGGAGAACCGTTTCGATACCGATATCTTGAGCCAGTTCCTGGATGCGAAATTTAGTCTTTATACTTCTCTGATCTGCTTCAACTACTATCAACAAGGCATCTACCCCTTCTCCCGTTCCTCGACCCAAATGTTCTATACCAGCCTCCATGTCGGCAACGACTATTTCGTCTCTTTCCAGGATTAAATGGGCCAGTAATTGACGCAGAAAGGCGTTTTCCGGACAGGTACAGCCCCCGCCACCGGACCAGACGGTCCCAAAAACCATTAGTTTTACCCCATCCACTTCTTCGTAGAACCGGTCGGGAATATCTCTAACCGTCGGGTTCAACTTGACCAACCCACCTCCACCTACCCTTTCTGCAATCAGATCTTCCATCTCGATCAAGGGGACAACCTCTTCCTCAATTCCGAGACAAGAGCTCAAGTTCATGTCGGGATCGGCGTCGATGGCGATGACATCAAGACCCCTCTCCGCACAGTAAATGCTAAGAAGGGCCGACACGGTTGACTTCCCTACCCCGCCCTTACCCCCGATCGCGATCTTCATTTTCGCACTTATCCCCAGCTTTTTTTACGAATTTATTACAGAGTTTTTTGCCCAAAATTGACAAACCTTCGGTCGGCAGACAGTTGGACGCGTTCGCTTCAAATAGCACGTTCACCTTGTCGCGGAATTCCTCTCCTCCGCTCCAGAAAACGATGGCCATCTCGAACCGGGGCAAGACCGGGAAGGAAAAACCGACATCCCCCATCGATACCCGCGTACCCCCGAGATCAATCGCAATTTGCGCGAAACTATCCATTTGGCCCTGGAACGTTCTCGTTAGCCTGGCTTCCGTATTTTTCTTAAAGTTATCCGAATAAAAATCTCCGTTGGGGATTTCCCGAAACGCTATCCACTCCTCAGAAGCCTCGCTGGTATCCGCCCGCAAAAGGTAATCCAGGATAAGAGCTTCCAGCTCCTCCGAACAGCTCCTCTCCGGGGATCGGACAACATAATCGGAGGTAGTGATTACGTAATGATCTCCCAACATAGACAAGTGTAGTTCATCGTTTTCGAGGTGGGCACCGCTCTCCCGAGCGATCCTTTCTGGATGGGACGAACGAAGTTTCCGCCGAATATTTTCTTTCCTCTGAGTTAACTGGGAACCCAAATTTACCGCCCCCCCGCTGGTTTTTCTTTCAGCCCTACACGGAAACGATTTACAGGAACGAGACTCTTTCCCGGAAACACGATATACGAATTTCCCCGCATAAGTTAGCTTCAAAAGTTATAACAACAATATTTGCCCATATCAAGAACATCAATCCACAACTGAACAATGTGAAGATTACCACAATCACTTGTCCCCAGAATTGTTCTTCCAGGTCTTACAACTCCCCCCCTAGAGTGACATACCCTCAATTCTTTCACCTTTATGAGTTTCACGTAAACGACGGACAGTTGGTATAGGG
>CAYZUF010000153.1:0-3524 GCA_964481645.1 uncultured Thermotogae bacterium | reverse complement strand
AAATCGCTGCTTCCGATCTCGGCCTCGCTCCCCGCCCTTTCAAAGAAAGGGCGGATCCGTGCCCGCTTGGCCTCCGATAGGATTTTCCTGAATGGTCGCCAAAAACCAGAAGGTATTAAGACAGACAAACCCAGAAACAGAAATGGATAGCTAACATGATAATTTCTTCTCCCGGGAGGTAGTAAAGATCGAACTCAACGAACTGACGCTACACGAAACCTTGGAGTTACTGGACGACGAGCCCGATAGGCTGGAGGAGCTATACGAAGACCTGTTAGATCGAATCGAGGAGTTCGAGGGCGACGTTCAGGCCTACCTCGAACTGGCCAACAGGGAGGAAATCCTGGAGACGGCGAGGGACTTCCCGGATAGGCCGCTAAAAGGAGTACCGGGAGCGATAAAGGACAATATACAGACTCTGGGCTTCAAGACGACCTGCGGATCGCAATTTCTCCGTGACTACGACTCCGTCTACGACGCAACGGTGATCAAATCCTTGAAAGAAGCGGGGTCTCCGGTACTGGGCAAGGCAAATCTGGACGAGTTCGCCATGGGGTCCTCAACGGAGAACTCCTCCTTCCAGACCACGAAAAATCCTCACGATCTCTCCCGGGTTCCCGGCGGCTCCTCCGGGGGATCAGCGGCCGCAGTCGCCGCAGACGAAGCAATTTACGCCCTGGGTTCGGATACCGGAGGTTCAGTGAGACAGCCGGCTTCCTTCTGCGGAGTGGTGGGCTTAAAGCCCACTTACGGTCTGGTCTCCAGATACGGCCTGACGGCCTTCGCATCCTCGCTGGACCAGATCGGTCCCATTACGAAGGACGTACTCGATGCGGGCCTGTTGCTCAATTACCTGGCTGGCCAGGATCGGATGGACTCCACCTCCGCGGCCGAGGGAAGGGCCGATTATACCGGGAAAATCGATCAGGGAATAGAGGGTCTGAAGATCGGCTTTCCGCAGGAGTACTTCGGTGACCAGCTGGATTCCAGTATTCGGAAGAAGACGGAAAGGTGGAGAAGAACGTTCCGGGATCTGGGAGCTGAAGTGAGGGAGATATCTCTCCCCCATACCGAATACGCCATCGCCACTTATTACATCATCGCCAGCTCGGAGGCGAGCGCAAATCTCGCCCGGTTTGACGGGGTGAGGTACACCAGCAGGGCGGAGACCGAATCGATCGAGGAACTTTTCTCCCAAAGCAGGGACCAGGGATTCGGCCCGGAAGTAAAGCGGAGAATCCTCCTCGGTACCTACGCTCTCTCCGCCGGATACTACGACGAGTATTACGGAAAGGCTCAGAAGGTCCGGCGGCTGATCAAGGAGGATTTCGATCGCGCCTTCCAGGAAATAGACTTGATCGCGGCTCCCACCTCTCCCACTCCGGCCTTCAAAATAGGAGAAAAAATCGAAGATCCGCTGGAAATGTACCTGTCCGACGTATTCATGGTCCCCGTAAACCTGGCCGGAATTCCGGCCATCTCCGTCCCGGCCGGAAACGTCGACGGCCTCCCGATCGGAATGCAAATTATCGGGGAAAGTCTGTCCGAGGAAAAAATTCTGAGGGCCGGCTACGGGTTCGAGAACTCCTTCGAGGCTTAGAAGAGGCACCGCTTAATCCCGCTTCAGGTGATTGGACGTGGCACAAACCTGGCTAACTGCCGGTTTAATATCTTTGCTGGTCAGTACTTTACTGGCCAGGGCTATGGTCAAGCTCATGAGCTCCCGGGAAATCGGTCAGTACATACGGAGCTGGGGCCCGAAAGTTCACGAACATAAAAGCGGGACGCCTACCATGGGAGGACTGGCCATTCTGGGGGGACTGGGAGCTGCTCTCCTGTTCCTCTGGTTTTGCTTTCCCGGGGGGCGGAGCCACCTAATCCTCTTCGCGCTGGGGACCTTTGGATTCGGAGCGGTGGGCCTGGCGGATGACCTCTTGAGTATGGTAAAAGGGAAAGCGAAGGGTCTCTCTCCTCGCGAGAAGATCCTGATCCAGCTCGCGGTCGGTTTACTTCTCGTCTATCTGACCTTCCGTCTCCTGGACCGGCCAAATACCCTGCTTCTCCCCTTTACTTCTGCTTCCCTGGACCTCCCTCCGACCCTTTACTATCTCCTTACCGTATTCATCCTGCTAGGAGTGGTCAATTCCGTCAACCTGACGGACGGACTCGACGGACTCGCCGGGGGAGCAAGTATCATGACCGTCCTCGCCTTCTGCCTGACCGGAGGAAGTCTGGAGGCACCGTTTTTTGCCAGTCTTGTGGGAGCCACCCTCGGTTTTCTCTGGTATAACTCTTATCCGGCGGATCTCTTCATGGGAGATTCCGGAGCTTTCGCCCTGGGGGGATTTCTCGGTGCCGCCGGGATGGTCACCAGAGGAGAGTTCTTCCTACCTCTCTTCGGGGGCCTCTTCGTCCTGGAAAGCCTTTCCGTCATCCTCCAGGTTTCGTATTACAGATTGCGGGGAAAGAGAATATTCAAGATTAGCCCCCTCCACCACCACTTTGAATCCGCGGAAGGGATCGACTACGAATATCTCCTGCCGGAGCTGACCTGGGAGGAGCCCAAGATTACGGCCAGGTTGTTGATAATCCATTTGGGGCTTGCTGGAGTGGGCTTGGTCGGGTACTTCGGCTGGTTGCCCTGACCCGAAGGCGTTTTTCATATTCCTGAGAAGAGAAGGGGAAGTTAAGCCGGATCCTGTGTGGGGGAACCATCTATCTAAGCGGCCTACCCGGAGGTTCCGGCAGCGGGCAGCTCCATACCTCCCTGTTTGGCCTTACTCCGGTTGGGGTTTACCCTGCCTCCGATCTCGCGATTGAAGCGGTGAGCTCTTACCTCACCGTTGCACCCTTACCAGCACTCAATTGAGAAAAGTTACCTGGTTATAGTTGATTACCTAAGTAGGATCCGGCTGCCTTAATAAAAATACTAACAATCATTCGTCCAAGTAGCTAATCTCAATTGAGTGCTGGGTGGTCTGTTTTCTGTGGCACTTTCCAGCCGTCACCGGCTCTGGTCTTCAGCCAGAGGCCTCGACCAGCAACCTGCCCTGTGGAGTCCGGACTTTCCTCGACCTTGCGGTCGCGGTTCCCTCTTCCCCTTCGGAAAGATTTTACCGGTTCGAAGTCAGAGGATCAATTCAACTTGGAGGAGGGAATTAAGGCCGGGACTCCAGAGAAAATCTCGCGGGAGGAGGGCGATCGAGCGAAGTTAACCAAGACGCCGGACCAGATCCGTTACCGCCTTCACCAGTCCCCGGGACCAGGCGACCATTTTGTGTTCGCTTCCTTTGAACATCAGCACCGAGGATTCGACTCTATTGGTTAGATTGTCGGCGGTGCGTCCGAAGAGGAACCTGTCAAACACCCACTCCCTGCCGGGACCCAGGACGACCAGGTCGGCCTCCTTCGCAGCGGTTAACAGCCCGCTGAGAACGGAGTCCGCCTGAATAATTCTCGTATCGGCCTTTGCCGTCATCAATTCCAGGACTTCCTGGAGGTACTGGGATGCCTCTTCTTCGCTT
>CAYZUF010000152.1:0-3546 GCA_964481645.1 uncultured Thermotogae bacterium | reverse complement strand
GATCCCGAAGTTGACCCTTTTTGCCCTGTCCCGCATCTTCTCGTCGACTTCCTCCCGGGGAACCTCGAATATCCCCGCGGCGGTCTTGGTATGGAGGTCCTCCCCGCGGTGGAAAGTTTTTATCAGTTCCCGATCCTGGGAGAGGTGGGCAAGGATCCTCAGTTCTACCTGGGAGTAGTCGGCCCCGACCAACTTTTTCCCTTCCGGGGCGACGAAGGCCTTCCTCAGCTCGCTCCCCAGCTGGGACCCCTTGGGGATGTTCTGGAGGTTGGGATCGGAAGAGGAGAGCCGTCCGGTGGCGGTCGCGGTCTGGTTGAAGGAGGTATGAATCCGGCCCGTTCGGGGATTCACCGCCTCGGGTAGAGTCTCCACGTAGGTGTTCAGCAACTTGCTCAGTTCTCTGTACTCGATTATCTTCTCCGGCAGGGGGTGTTCCTCGGATAGCTCCTCCAGCACCTTCGCGTTCGTGGAGGGGCCGGTCTTGGTCCTCTCGATCACCGGAAGGTCGAGCTTTTCGAAGAGGACTGTTCTGACCTGTTTGGGAGAGTTGGGGTTGAGCTCCTCGCCGGCCAGGTCATTTATTTTCTCCTGAAGGGAGTCGATTCTCTCCCGGATGGATTCTTCTCCCTCTTCCAGCTTGGTTTGGTCGAGTTTTATCCCGTGATACTCCATGTCCCGCAGTACGGAGATCAGGGGGAGTTCTAATTCCCGGAAGAGATCCATCTGATTTCTCTCTTTCAGCTTCCCCTCCAGCGGCTCCTTCAGGGCCCAGATAATAGTGGAGTCGCTCGCCGCGTACGCCCCAGCCCGGTCGATGGGGAGGCTTGTGAAGTCAGCTTCTTCGTCCTGGGAAAGAGATCCCCGAACTCCTCGACCTTCCTCCCCAGGTAGGTCTGGACGATTTCCTTCAGGTTGTGCCGGCGCTTGGTCGGTTTCAGGAGGTAAGAAGCGATCATCGAATCGAAGCTTATCCCCCTGAGATCGATCCCCGCTCTTTTCAAAACCAGTCCGTCGAACTTGAGGTTCTGTCCGAGCTTGCCCAGCGCCGGGTCCTCCAGGAGCGGCTTCAGGGGCTCCAGGACAGCCGGTCGGGATAGGTGGGAGAGGTCCTGGTGTTCCAGAGGGATGTAGTAACCCGAGTCCTCTTCCAGGGCGATCGATACCCCCACCGGGCTGGCCTCTAGGGGGTCAAGGTCGTCCGTCTCGATATCGAAGGCAAACTCTCCTCGGGACTTGATCTCCTCGATTACCGTTTTCAGGCCCTCCCGCGAGTCGATCAGTTCCCAGGAGATCTCCGACTCCGGGGCTCGGATGTCGTCGAGGAAGGAGGCCAGCTCCAGCTCCCTGAAGAGCTCCCGCAGGGTGGACCCGTCCGGAGGTTGGGTTCTCAGGTCGTCCAGTTCGCAATCGAGATCGAAATCCTCCCTCAGGGTGACCAGTCTCTTCCCCTGGCGGGCCTCTTCTCCGTGCTCCTTCAAGCTGTTTTTTACCCGGGTGGAGCTGACCCGGTCGGTCTTTTCCAGTACTTCCTCCAGGGACTCGAACCGGGAGAGGAGCTTCCGGGCCCGGACCTCTCCCACCTGGGGCACTCCGGGTATGTTGTCCGAGGTGTCCCCGGTTAGGGCCAGGAAATCCCTGATTTTCTCCGGTGGAACCCCGTATTTTTCTCGAACCCCCTCCGCATCCATTACCTGCAGATCGTTATCGTCCCCCGTATCCACCAGATTGATCTCCTCGTCCACCAGCTGTGCCAGGTCCTTGTCGCCGGTAAATACCAGGACCTCCATACCCGTTTCGCTGGCCAGGTGAGCCAGCTTGGCGATGACGTCGTCCGCCTCGTAGCCCTCTTTCCGGACGACTCTGTATCCCAGTTTCGCCGTAATCTCTTCTATCTTCGGTATCTGGCGGGAGAGTTCCTCCGGCATCTCGGGACGATTTGCCTTGTATTCCTCGTATTCTCGGTGGCGTATCGTCTTTCCTTTGGAATCCATCGCCAGCACCACGTGGGAGGAGGGGAACTCCGCCAGGACCTTTTCCAGCGATTGGAGGAAACCGTAGATCGCGTTCGTGGGGAAACCGTCGCTGGTGGCTAGGCCGCGGATGGCGTAAAAGGAGCGGTACATGATAGCGTGGCCGTCTATCAAAAGCAGCCTGTCCTCTTCGGGCTCCTCCGGTACCAGAGTCATCTCTGGTCTAACTGCTGATTGACGGCAGATTTGTTCTCCAGGCCGCAGCAGAGGGAGACGCCGATGGCGTCCGCTGCGTCCGCGGGAGAGGGTAGCTCGTTCAGTCCCAGCAATCGCTGGACCATGGTCTGGACCTGGTTCTTGTTTGCCTTCCCGTAACCGGTTATCGTCTTTTTGATCTCCAGGGGGGAATAGCTGGCTACTTCCCTTCCCGCCGCGGCCAGGATGATTACTCCTCGAGCCTGGGCGACCAGCACGGCCGTCTTCTGGTTATTGCTGAAGAATATCCTTTCCACGGCCACCGTCCCCGGATCGTGCTCCCCGATGAGCTTTTCCACGGAGCTATTGATTTCCCTTAACCTCTCCGTGATCGGTTCGTCCGAGGAAGTCCTGATTGCCCCGCTGTCCTGTAACTGAAAGGACCGCCTCCCGGTGATCCGGAGGACGGCGTACCCGCTGGTGGCCAGGCCGGGATCTATCCCCAGGATCAGTTCGGAATTGCTCACAGTAACTCAGCCAGTTTTTCCATCCGCGGATCTTTTGCCCTCCCCTCCTCTTCCACTTTACAGGAATGATCCTCTTCCTCGTTCAAATTGGCTCCACAGTGAGGACAGAGACCTTTACAGTCCGGTTTGCAGAGAGGATAGGGGTCCAGGTCCAGTTTGACGAACCTGATGATGTAGGGCAGGAGATCGATGGCTCCGGTCCCGCTTTCGTAGCGGTAAATTGAGAGGTCGCCCTCGCTTTTGACCTCCGCGTCGATGTCCGGGCGAAATTCGATCTCTTCGTGTCTATCTATATTGGTCTCTATCGGTTCCAGGCATCTACGGCAGTGTTCGACCACCGTTGCTGAAAAGTCGACGGAGACGTTTATCACTTCTTCCGAAGTAAGGATTGCTCCCCCGGTAATGACCAAATCCCCCTTGACTTCCAGCTCGTCACCATGAAAATTGATTCCCTCCAGGGTGGCGGTTTCCTCGATCGAGATCAACTGCCCTTCGTTGTTCTTCAATTCGCTCAACTGTAGTTCCATATTATCTCCTCCAGCAAGAGTCGATTCTGTTAGTGAAGTATATGTTACCGGGAAATGGTAATCAATTTATCCTGTTTGGGCACGGTCGGGGCTGCAGATACGCCAAACTCCCGGTCTCCCCCCTCCACCCCGGGGAAATTCCAGACTCGCGTGCTCAAACCGGTGCCTTCATGATAGTGGTTCCCACTTACGGGAAGTAGTTTCTCTGAAACATTTACTACCATACCCTTATGAAAATATCCCTCACCGGGGTTCATCTTCGATCTATCTCCGATGAACCCCGGTTCAGTCAGACATATGCGCCGCGTCGCTAGGATTTTCCCCGGT
>CAYZUF010000151.1:0-3568 GCA_964481645.1 uncultured Thermotogae bacterium | reverse complement strand
CTCCGAGTTGTTCGATGTAACCAGGAAGATGAAACCCTGGGGATTTGCCTTGATCGTCCTGGGAATGTTTACTTTTCTCAACGTTTTCAAGTCTTCCGGAGCCCCGGAGGCTATTGGCAATTTGTCCTTCCCCCTTCCCGTCCTGGTGGTGGTAATTGCTTTTCTCCTGGGCCTGGTTACGGGTAGAATTCAGGCTCCCGCTTCCATAGTATTCCCGATTTTCTTCGCCCGACAGGGAGTCGAGGTGGTTCCGGTCTTTGCGTTTGCCCTGGCCTATTTCAGTATATTCATCGGTTACGCGATATCGCCCATCCATCCCTGTGTATCGGTTTCTGTCGAGTACTTCGGGACCTCGATCGGGAGTTACGTAAAAAAGATTGCTCTGCCCTCGGTTATTTCCCTGCTGGTGGCCGGTCTGTTTTCGATATTCTTTCTGAACTGAGGTAACCGGAAACGAAAGGTATTGTCTCCCTTATCCGGTTCGCGCGAGTTCTCCCGGAGGTGAGGGATGACCAGACTGGAGCGAGACTTTTTCGATCGGGACGTGGCCACGGTAGCCAGAGATCTGCTGGGAAGAGAACTGGTTCGGGTCCTGGAGGGAGAGAACCTTCGGGGAAGGATTGTGGAGACCGAGGCCTACTACGGCGAGGCGGACCCTCCTTCCCATGCTTCTACCGGTAAGACGGATCGGAGCAAAATTATGTGGGAGAAGGCCGGACTGATCTACGTTTACTTGATTTACGGGATACATTTTATGTTCAATATCGTCTGCGGACCGAGAGGAAAACCGGGGGCCGTGCTGGTTCGGGCGGTGGAGCCGATCGAAGGAATGGAAAAAATGATGAGCAATCGGGGAAAGGTGGGGGAGAAGTGGTTGACGGATGGGCCGGGCAAGTTGACCCAGGCCTACGGAATCGGGCGGGAGGTAAACGGTCGTGATCTGGTCACTTCGGAGGAGTTATGGCTGGAAGCCGGGACTCCGGTCGAGAGAACCAGGATAGAGACCTCGGGAAGGGTGGGGATATCCGAAGGAAGGGAGGAAGAGCTGAGGTTTTTTCTCTCCGATAGTCCTTTCGTCTCCAGCTAAGAGTTAAATGGTGTACTGGCGGGAACGAAGAAAAGGACTATGGGCGGATTGACCACCCATAGTCCCTGTTAGATTCTCTCCAGCTTGGTACTGAACCTGCGAAGAATTATAAGAGTTCTACACTAATTGCCTTCGGGCCTTTGTCGCCTTCTTCCACTTCAAACTCTACTTCCTGGCCTTCTTCGAGAGACTTGTAGCCCTCGCCGGCAATTTCGGAATAATGGACGAAAGCGTCTTCGCCATCTTCCTGTTCGATGAAACCATAGCCTTTGTCATCATCGAACCATTTGACGGTTCCAGTGGCCATCTGTTAACAACCCTCCCTGTCTGCCGAGATTTGACTGCCCCGGTTCACCTTAAACAAGGAGAGCTTCTACGCTCTCTGATAAGTGAAACTTCAGGTCCAGCCATACTATCCTATTGATCATCCTTCAGACTGCGTAATTTTGCCTGATGCTACTGTGTTGCAGACAGTATAGATTAACCCCTCCCCTCCTTTTTTTCAACCGAAAGAGGTTTGCTGTGGACGGAAGAGGACGGGGTGCTAGTCTCGCCCCCTGTGATACTCCGGAAGATAAGGACTGGGAGGGACCGGACCGCGGGCACCCCCCGGATGAAAACTCCGGAGCACGGCTTTCAAGGGGCCCGGGTCGTTAAAGCTCCTTTTCCATGATTTCGATCACCGGATTGAGAACGTTGAACAACTCAGCCGTCCCCCGGGCATCCCGGAGGCAGTACTTCCCTATTTCCTCTATCCTCCCTTCCCGGTAAGCCGGTCCGACTTTCGAGCCGTCCATCTTCCTTTTTGGAGACTCGATACCGGCCTGTCTGCACCAGAAGTCCAGAGATTCCAGCCTCCTGGCTCCGAAGAAGCTTACCACCTCCGCGAGGTCGCAGTGCCGATTGAAGCTATACCGGTAAGGAGAGAAACTTCTCGAGGGCGACAACCCCAAAAGCGCCGATCTCAGCATGAGGAACGGGCCGTCAAATGACCTTCCGTTGAAGGTTATCAGCCGACTTACGCCCTGGGAGATATAGCGCCAGAACTCGGCCAGAATCTGGGTTTCGCTCCCCCTGTAGATCATCGAATCCCCCTCAAAGTCCTCCCATCGGTCGGAGTTTCCGTTCTCACCGGAACTTTCCAGCAGTACTCCGCCCTTCTCTTCCCGTGGACGCCACATTCCGATGGCCACGATTCTCCCCGTTCCCGGACTCAAGGATAATGTCTCGACCACCTCCTCTTTCTCCCTTTCTTTTCCTCCCCTGTGGAGCAGGTACTTTCGGACCTCTTCGTCAAGTTTCTCCCACTTTTGGCCGACAGTCTCAATATCCACGGCCAGAGGCGATAGACTCATCTTGTACCTCCCTTTTACAGTTCGATTCTAAATACATTCTCCGGATCGAGGCCGATTATACAACGGGGAAGAGGGGTAGTTGCATGACTCACCCCTGACTGTTTACCCTATACGGGCTAGCTGGTTAGAAGTCAGGGAGCGAAGGCGAAAATATAATCTAACAGGAAGGAGAGATAGCATGAAAGTGGAAAATTTGGTCTCGGTTGATCAGCTGGAGGAAGACGATTTCTGGGAACTTATGGAAACTGCCGGGAATTTGAAGAGGGATCTGCGCTCGGGGAAGAGCCATAAGGTCCTGCCGGACAAGACGCTGGGCATGGTTTTTCTCAAGCCCTCACTGCGAACCAGGGTCTCCTTCGAGGTGGGTATGACCCAGCTAGGGGGGCACGCGGTATATCTCGGCCCCGAGGACATCAAGCTGGGGGAACGAGAGACGACCGAAGACATTAGCCTGGTGCTTTCCCGTTACGTGGACGGAATCATGGCCAGAGTCTTCGAACACGGGATAATCGAGGAGCTGGCCAGGCACGCCTCGGTGCCGGTGGTGAACGGGTTGACCGATTTCCTCCATCCCTGCCAGGCGCTGACCGATATCTTCACTATCTACGAGGCCCGGAGAGAGCTGAGCGGGCTGAAGCTGGCCTTTGTCGGCGACGGAAACAACGTGGCACATTCGCTGATCAACGCCTCCGCCCTGGCGGGGATAGACTTCCGGATCGCCTCTCCCCGGGGCTACGAGCCGGACGGGTCGGTAGTGGCCGGGGCCAGGGAAACGACGAAGGTAGAGATTTACAATACCCCGGAGAAGGCCGTGGAAGGGGCCGACGTGGTCTATACTGACGTCTGGGCCAGCATGGGCGAGGAAGACGTGGCCGGAGAAAAGAAAGGGAGCTTCGAAGGTTTCAGGGTGGATCGGGAGTTGGTCGAGCTGGCCGGGCCGGATGCAATTGTCATGCACTGTCTCCCCGCTCATTACGACGAGGAAATCGACCGAGAGGTCGCCCACGGGCCGAATTCGGTGATCTTCGAACAGGCCGAAAATAGAATGCACGTACAAAAAGCGTTGCTTGCCCTCTTGATGAGTCGGTAATGGGACTTAGAGCTCTCCTTCACAGGTTGCGGGGTA
>CAYZUF010000150.1:0-3704 GCA_964481645.1 uncultured Thermotogae bacterium | reverse complement strand
AAAGACCTTGGTTTAGTGCTTTAGAATAATAATCTGGGAGGTGGGGGATTTCAAGTGTACGTTTGGGCTGAGGTGGTGGGCCCACTAGGATTCGAACCTAGGACCGCCCGGTTATGAGCCGGATGCTCTACCACTGAGCTATGGACCCAGATCGTAAAAACAGTAACGATAGAGTCGGGTTCTGTCAAGAGCTAGACCTGACAAACCAGTTGACAGTTAGTGGTTCGTCTGGTAAATTTAGATGCTGCTAAGATTGAATGGTTTCGTCGCGGTGTTTTAAAGGGATGGAGCGGTTTTATTATCTATTATCTGTAGCAAGGACGGCCGGGTTCAACTCCAGCGTTCATGTGAGTCCACTTACTTGGCTGGTTTGGTTCGGCTAATTCCCGAGTTGGCGGCTCCCACAAGGTAATTTCGCGAGTAATTAACCGGGTAAGGAACCTGCAGTGAGCCGAAAATCCCGGATAATATGAGGGGAGAGGGTTGACTCCGGTCGGTAGGTGGGGAGTTTTGCGCCACGACGTTAATAAGTTCTATTTATACAGAGGGGAGATGAGACTTTGAACAATTTAAACGGATACGAAGTGATGTATCTTCTTGATCCCGAGTTCGAGGAAGAAGGTCTGGAGGAAAAGAAGGAAAGGCTGAAGGGGATAGTGGAAGCGGATAGCGGGGAAGTTATCTCTATGGAGGAATGGGGTAAGAAAAGATTAGGCTACGAGATTCAGGGCTTCAACAAGGGGTTTTATCTCCTGGTTGAGTTTCAGGCTTCCCCGGAAGACATAGATGCTATATCGGAGAAATCCAACGTAGAGGAAGGAGTGCTGAGATACCAGATATTCCGAAACGAAGAGGTTTCCGAGCCAGTAACTGCGTAAAGATCTTACAGGCGGTAGAAACGCGGCGGGTTTTAGAAGTTCTACCTGAGGGAGAAAATGCTTATTAAAATAAATAGGAGTGGGTGATCGAATATGGCACGAAGTAGATCCAATAGATGTGGTGCCTGCGAAGGAAAGATCGAACTCGACTATAAGCAATACAACAAACTAAAGAGATTTACCAATAGATCGGGGAAAATCCTGCCCAGGCGGGCGACCAAGCTCTGTGAGAAGCACCAGAGGCAGGCGGCAGAGGCCATCAAGAGCGCGAGGTATCTGGGTTTACTGTCTTACGGAGACGAACACGGTAGCGCCTGGAAGTAAATTGTGGTTTCTGGAAAGTGGTATTCTTTGTCGAGATCTCCGGCTCGTTTTGTTTGATGGGTAGAGCCACTTCTGCTGAACTGAGGCCAGCTTCCGGCGGATTTCAAATCCGGACGTCGTTGCATCGAGGTTCAGACAAGCCCTGTCTTTCTATATAATTGCCGATTTTCCGCTTTGAAAGTTTGGCAGTAAACAACAGCCGCTCACCCGGAAGTTGATTTGGTGGTAAAATTGCAGAATACTCGCGAGGAAAGCCGTTCCCTATATCTCAGGTGGAGACCGACCAGATTTCAGGAAGTAGTGGGACAGGAAGGTACGGTCAGGATACTCCAGAATTCCGTCAAGAGAGGAAAAACTTCCCACGCTTATCTCTTTGCTGGCCCCCGGGGAACGGGTAAAACGTCGGTAGCCCGGGTCCTTGCCAAGTCACTGAATTGTGAGAACTCCCAGGATGGGGAGCCTTGTAATAGCTGTTCAAGCTGTCGAAAGATCGACCAGGGAACCGCTCTGGATATAGTGGAGATAGACGGGGCCTCCAACCGGAGAATCGGAAGGATACGGGAGTTGAGGGAAGAAGTCAATTTTACCCCTGCCGAGCTGCAAAACAAGGTCTACATAATCGACGAAGTTCACATGTTGACTAACGAGGCCTTTAATGCCCTCCTGAAGACGATAGAAGAGCCCCCGGATAAGGTTACTTTTATCTTTGCTACCACTGAGCCCGAGAAGGTTCCGGCCACCATCGTTTCCCGCTGTCAGGTTTTCGAGTTCACGGAGATCGCCAAAGGTGCCATTGAGAAAAGACTGAGGGAGGTTGCTTCCTCGGAAGGGGTCGATATTACCGACGAAGCTCTGGGTCTGATCTCATCCCGCGCCCGGGGGTCCATGCGGGATGGGTTGGTGCTTCTGGAGCAGATCGTATCCTACGACTCCAGCGGCAAAGTTGAAAAGGAGGATCTATTCGAGCTATTGGGTCTCTCCCGTGAGGAAGTTACGAAGAAGTACTCTTCCGCCCTCCTTGCCGGTCAACCCCGGGAGGCGCTGGAAGTTCTGGACGACCTTGAGAGTAGAGGGAAGGATCCAGAGTTGTTTCTCGATCAGGTTCTGAAGACCCTGCGAGGCAGGATCAAGGAGACGACAGAGCCAGGGGCCCTGGAAAAGCTGGTGCGCTTATCCCGGGGGTTGCTAAATGTTTCGGACGACCTCAAACAATCCTCTCACAAGCGGGTCGCCCTGGAAATTGGGACTTTGGAGCTAGTAGGGAAGGGGAGCGAAGGCGGACGAGAGGCCACCGGGAAGACCGGAGGGAGCTCGAAGGAGGAATATGAGGGGGAAGGCGAAGGAACTGGAGCTCCGGAAGCACCTCCCGCCGGAGAGGAGGAGGATGCAAAAGTCCCGCCCGAGGGAGATTCAAGCGAGGAAGAGAACGGTGGTTTAAGGGAATCGAAGGAATGGCAAGAGATGATTGAACGGATCGAAGAAGAAAAGATATCTATCGCGGCTTTCCTGGAAGAGGCAAATCCGGTCCTGCGCAACAGGGATCTCTATCTGGAGTTTGGCAAGGAGTTCTCCTTTCACAAGGAAAGTCTCGAGAAGGACCAGAATTTTTCCTACCTGAGGGAGATCGTCAAGAGTAGCTTTGACGAAATTGATCAGCTACGGATAACTTATCGCGAAAGGGAAGGCCAGGATAAGGTAAAGGCGAGTCTGCTCGACGAGAAAACCGAGCTATTTCAAGAGGAATTTGGCGGTAACGTAGTCGAGGAAGGGAGGTTATAACATGAAGGGTTTCGGTAACATCAACAATATTATGCAGAAGGCCCAGGAAATGCAGGAAGAGCTGGAGAAAAAGAAGGAAGAACTGGCGAAGAAAAAGGTGGAAGCTACTTCCGGCGGAGGTATGGTCAAGGTAGTTATGAACGGTAACGAAGAGGTCGTGGATATAAAGATCGAAAGAGAAGTGGTGGATCCCGAAGATACCGATATGCTGGAGGATTTGATCCTTGCAGCGGTAAATAACGCCAAGGAAAAAGCCGATGAGATGAAGCAGGAAGAGATGGGCGACATCGCCGGAGGATTGGACCTCCCGAATATACCTGGGTTATGATCGAGCCGCTCGAGCGGGCCATATCGGAACTGAAGCGGCTTCCCGGAATCGGCCAAAAGACGGCCGAGCGGTTGATCTTTCATTTATTAACCAGGGATTCGGAAGAGGTCAACCGGTTGTCTCAGGCTCTGAACGGACTGAAGGACGAGGTCAACCGCTGTAAAGTATGTGGAAATTTTTCCCTCGGTGACAAATGTGAGATCTGCTCCGATCCCCAGCGGGACGAGAGCAAGATTTGTGTGGTAAGCAGGCCCTGGGATATCACAAAGATCGAATCTACCCACAAGTACGACGGCCTCTATCACGTGCTCGGAGGGTTGATCAATCCAATAGAGGACGTTTCGCCCGCGGACTTAGCTATCGACGATCTGGTAGCCAGGGTCAAAGAGGAGGAC
>CAYZUF010000149.1:0-3763 GCA_964481645.1 uncultured Thermotogae bacterium | reverse complement strand
GGCTGGGAGCAGCTCCCCCTCTGCCACCACCCGCCGTCGAGAACGCCCAGCCCCTGGTCCGCCGGACACGGCTTGTGGGGAGGCGAAGAACTGAAAAAAGTAGTTACCGACTATTTTCTCCCCTCGTCTTCCGTGAATTCGATTTCGATTTCCAGTTCCCGCTTGCCGAGTTGCTTGTTGTAGTCGGACTCGACTTCCAGATTGATCGATTCCTCGAACGGAAATTTTGCTTCTGCCCCCACCATGGAGACCGTTATCGAGTCCTCTTCTTTGAGCTGTCCGAGGAGTTCCTCCAGAAAAGAAATCAGGTCCCCCTTGGTCACCTCCGACTCGTATTCGAATTCGGCGTCTAATTTGTTCTCCGAGTTAGGAAGATCCACCACTACAATCACCCCTTATTGGTTTTTCGGCTTGATTATACAATTATCGAGAAGGTAAACTACTTTCAAGTCCAGGAAGGCCGGCTTCGAGGTTATTTTTCCCCTCGGCCGATCTAAACCCCGAACTCCAGCTGATTGAGCCGTTTCCTATCCCCCTTTTCCAGCTCCCAGTCGAATAGCTGGATGTTCTCTCTCAGGTGGGCTTCGGAGCTTGCCTTGGGAATGGCCAGGACGTTTTCCTGCTCCACCAACCATTTCAAAGCGATTTGGCCGGCTGTCCTCCCGTACTTGTCTGCCAGATCTACCAGGGGCTCCCGGTCCAGTATCCGGCCCTGACCCAGGGGGCTATAGGCGGTGAGAAAGACCTCGTGGTCCCTGCAATAATCGAGGATAGCCCCGGGATCCATTCCCAGGTGGTACTCTACCTGGTCGGTGACTATCGGTTGGTCCGATAGGGTCCGGGCTTCTTCCAGCTGGTTCGGGTCGAAGTTGCTCACCCCGAGATGTCGAACCTTGCCCTCCTCGACCAGTTCGTCCATTGCTCTAACGGTTTCCTCGAGTGGAACGTTCGGGTTGGGCCAGTGGATCAATAGAAGATCCAGGTACTCGGTTCCCAGTCTCTCCAGGCTGCCTTCGGCGGCACGTTTGAAATCGCGGTACCTGAGCTTGTCCTTCCAAACTTTCGTGGTTAGGAATAACTCCTCTCGGGGAAAATCCCCTATCGCCTGGCCCACCCTGGCTTCGTTTTCGTAGAAGATGGCCGTGTCGATGTGACGGTAGCCGATCTCGATTCCTTTCCTCACGGCGTCTTCGCACTCCTCCCCCCTCATCTTCCAGGTTCCAAGGCCAAGAGCCGGAATCGAACAGCCGTTAATGGATTTCACCTTACTTTTCATATAACTCCTCCCCGGGTTCGAATCTCGTCGCGATGGGATTTTTCAACTGGAAGGGAGCCGTTTTTCCACTTCCTCCGGAAACTCCGAAAGGGAGACCCTCGACTGGTCCCCCGTTTCCATATTCCTCAGAGTAATCTCTTCCCCGGATAGCTCTTCGGGGCCCAGAATTGCCGTTATCTTGGCCCCGTACCTGTCGGCGTAGCCCAGCTGCCCCTGGAGGCTCTTTTCCAGGTAATCTATTTCGGCCTTTATGCCAGCCTCTCTCAGCTCCTGGATCAATGCCAGCCCGCGTCGTTTGGTCTCCGGGTCCAGGGTCGCCAGGTAGACTTCAAGGTCGCGTTCTTTCGGTTTTACCCTTTCTAGCTCCTCCAACAGCAGGACCAGCCTCTCGATCCCGCCCGCAAATCCGACGGCGGGGGTCGGATCCCCGCCGAATAACTCGACTAACCCGTCGTAACGGCCTCCCCCCACCAGGGCGTCCTGGGCCCCGAGGTCGCTGGAGAATACCTCGAATACGGTCTTTGTATAGTAGTCCAGTCCGCGGACCAGCTTTGGATCCAGCTCGTAGTCCAGATTTAGTTCCTCTAGATAACCTCTGACCCGATCAAAGTGCCTTTCACATCCTGAACACAGGTAGTCCGTGATCTCCGGACCATCCTCCACTACGGACTGACAGGATTCTTCCTTGCAATCGAGGATTCTCAGCGGGTTGGTTTCCAATCTGGCCTGACAGTCGGGGCACAGCTGGTTCTCGCGGGGGGAGAGGTAGTCGACCAGATTCTCCACGTAAGCTTCTCTGTCCTCCGGGCACCCGATGCTATTGAGGGTCAGGCCGACGTCCTCCAGTCCCAGTGATCTCAGCAGGTCGGCGGCCAGTTCCACCATTTCGGCGTCCAGCGCCGGGTCATTCGAGCCAATGGCTTCGGCCCCGTACTGGTGAAATTGGCGGGATCGCCCTTTCTGGGGCGCTTCGTAGCGGAACATCGGTCCCATGTAATACCATTTTGATAGCTCTTCCTTACCGTAGTACTTGTGTTCGAGGTAAGCTCTAACCACCGAAGCCGTGTTCTCGGGGCGGAGGGTCATAGACCTCCCCCCCTTGTCCTCGAAGGTATACATCTCCTTGGAGACCACGTCCGTCTCCTCTCCGACCCCCCGGGCGAATACTTCAGTCTTCTCCATCAGCGGGGTTCTAATTTCCTCGTATCCGTAGAGAGGCATCGTGGATCTGACCTCTCCTTCTATTGCGTGCCAGTAGGCGATCTCGTCCGGTTTTACGTCGTAGAGCCCTTTTGGAGAATAGTACTTCATCCGCTCCCCTCGGAGACCTTCTTTTCCAGGTTGATCATTTCGATTAGAGCTTCCGCGGCTTCTTCTCCTTTGTTGCCCTGTTTCGCTCCGGCACGATCTATGGCCTGTTCCAGAGTATCGGCCGTAATTAGCCCGAAGGAAACCGGGACCTCTCCTTCCAAATTCAACTGAGCTAACCCTTTGGCGGTTTCGCCGGCCACGTATTCGAAGTGAGGTGTTTCTCCTCTTATTACCGCTCCCAGGGCGATAACCCCATCGTAATCACCGTTATCTTTCATCTTACCGACCGCTCTCGGTAGCTCGAAAGAACCGGGGACGTAGGCCACGGTCAGGTCTTCCCCGTCTGCTCCCAGCCGCTTCAACTTGTCCTTGGCTCCGGAAAGGAGTCTTTCCGTGACCATGCTGTTAAACCGGCTGACCACTATCCCTATCTCTTGCCCCCTCCCGTCGAGTTCTCCTTCCAGCTTATTAGTCACTCTTACCTCCCGTAAGTCTTTAAGATTCCGTCCTCTCGTCGAACTCCGACAAATTATGGCCCAGCTTTTCCACCTTGGTCTGAAGGTAATCCTCGTTGTGTTCGTTGGCCTCGATCTCTATGGGGACCGTTCCCGTTATATGAAGCCCGTATCCCTCTAAACCTACTACCTTTCGGGGGTTATTGGTGAGTAGCCTGATGGAACTGAGGCCCAGGTCGGAGAGGATCTGGGCGCCGAAACCGTAGTCCCTCAGATCGGCCGAGAAACCCAGTTCTTCGTTCGCCTCTACGGTATCCAGGCCCTGATCCTGGAGCTCGTAAGCACATACCTTGTTGCTGAGGCCGATGCCCCGCCCTTCCTGGCGCATGTAAACCAGGACCCCCTCACCTTCTTCGTCAATGGTGGCCAGGGCCTTGTGTAACTGGTCGCCGCAGTCACACCGCCGGGACGCGAATACGTCTCCGGTCAAACACTCGGAGTGGACCCTGACCAGCACGTCCTCTTTTCCTTCCACGTTTCCCTTGACCAGGGCAACGTGTTCGTCCTCGTTTATCCGATCCACGTAGCTGTGAATTGTGAACTCGCCGTATTTTGTGGGAAGCCGGGCACTTCCCGTCCGGTCCACAAGCTTTTCGTTCTTCTTCTTGTACTTGATCAAATCTTCGATATACAACTATAGAAGCGGTTTTACAGTGTTTCA
>CAYZUF010000148.1:0-3770 GCA_964481645.1 uncultured Thermotogae bacterium | reverse complement strand
GCCGATTCCTCCCCAGGGCAAGCCCTGGGGCTTCCTCGGCAAGTTTTGGTGAAAAGGGATCGCCCCACGGTAATTTGAAGAACCTTGATCTGTGCTATCTGGACACATTCTTGTGCCGGGTCTATATCTCAAACCGAGTTAAAAAACCATTAAATTTCGTCAAACCTCCTTTAAAACTAAACTTCTAACTCTCCATTCTCTATGAGCCAGCTAACTGACTCTTTGACAGCCTGGAGGGAACTGTACCTCGGTTGATAGTTGATTTTATCCCTGGCCTTTTTAATGCTGCAATTGGGGCTGTGGAATATATGGTCTCTCGTGGTTTCAGCACGTTCTTCGGATACGAGTTCTTCCCACTCTTTCAACGGAAGGAAGTTCAGGTTGGCTTCCTGACCGAACCATTCGGCCATAGCTTCCGCGTAACCCCGGAGAGTCAAAGCCCTGGGCGAAGTTACGTGAAATGATTCTCCCACTGAATCGTTCCAATTGTAGGCACTTTTCATAAAGGCTTGAGCTACGTCGTCGGCGTGGACGTGGTGAACCGTCTCCATCCCCAGGTTTGGAATTGCCACTCCATTACCCCGGGCGAGATCGGCAAACACTTCGGTATCGAAATTACCCGCTGGATTAAGGGGGACCCAACCTTCTCCTACGATGTGACCTGGGTGAAGGACGGTGGCGGGGAAACCGTTTTGCCGGGCTTCTCGATGGAGGATCTTTTCGATAACCGCTTTTTTACGCCCGTAGCCACCTATTGGTTTCCTATTTTCTTCTTCCGAAGTAGGTACCGATTCGCTCGGCCCGTGGACCCAGATAGTTCCGCAAAGAATCAGGTGCTGGACCTCACCTCTAAGAGCCTCCACCAGTTTCTCTGCGCTTTCGGGTGTATAGCAGATCAAATCCATAACCACTTCGGGCTCTAACTCCCGAACCCTGTCGCCAAACGTTCCTTCTTTTTCCGCTTTCCTGCGGTCAATCTCAACCCCCTCCACCTGATTCCAGGCAGAATGATCCCGATAGGGGTCTCTACTCCCCCGACTTATCGATACCACGTCGTATTCGGACTCGACCAATCTCGGAACGAGGTATGAACCGATATGGCCGGTGCCACCGATTACTACGACTTTTTTACTCTCTGGGTTGTCACTCACGTTCATAAAGGACCTCCTCTAATTTCAGGTCCTTCATCCGGTTTTCGGAGAAGGATTCCAGGTCTAAGCACCCACTTCAACCGTCTTTCTTTGGGTTTTTCAGGTTTATATCATTCGTCTTATTAAACATTATAACGAATTTAATTACAAACTCCCCTGAAGTTGATTACTTGACCATCACAGATCGAGTTTTTTGAAATCTTTTTTTGTATTGACGTTGTAAAAACACCTCGAAGATATCCTTCCTTCCTCAATAAGCTGGTCAACTGCAATTCCTTTTACATTATCAAGACAGTCGAGAAAATCGGTAATCTTTCTGGTGCCGGATTCCAGGCTCTTTTCAAGAGTATCAAGCACGCTGGTATGATATAGCGCAGTAAGAGGTTCTAAGTACCCGCTGTCCCATTGAGGGATTACTACTTCAGCACCCTCCTCAACCTCTGAACAAAGCTCGTTTATGATTCTGGGATCCAGATACGGGATATCACAGGCGGAGACGAACAACCAATCGTGGGCAGAGTGAGTAAGAGCCGAATATATCCCGCCGAGCGGCCCTTTTCCTGAAATCAGGTCGGGCCTGGTAGGTAGATCGTATTCGTCGCCAGGATTAATCTGGAGAAACACGTCGTCGCTTTTATCCTCCAGCTTGTTCCAGACAAGTTTGTATAATGGAACACCATCTACATCCACCCGCGTCTTGTCCCCCCCGAATCGGCTGGAGTCGCCGCCGCAGAGAATCGCAACCGAAAGATCAGACATTCCTTTGTCCGGGGGAAAAAATTACTTCACCAGCTCCTTCCCTTGGATAGAGGCCCGGCATTTCGGCTAGAATTTTGGCAAACTCCGAACTGGAAAGTTTTTCTCGGAACTCCTTGCCGAAAGAAGTTTTTAAAGCGTCTTTCCGACAGAGGAAATCGAACTCCTCCTCCTGGAGTTTCAGGAAACCCAGACCCTCCGCCTCGGCGACGGTCCTTATACCAATCCCGGCGCCGGCCTTTCCATCTCTGACCGCGGCAGCCACGGCGTTGTGGGTGGATAATTCGACTTCGTACCCGGGGATCTCTCGCCTCACCTCGTCGATCTCCCTGCCGAGTTCACCAGCGGCCCGTTTCAGCAGGTGATCGAACAGTATTCTCGTCCCCGATCCGGAAGTTCTATTGACTATCCGGACCTGTTTCTCAATCAGATCTCTCAGGGATTCTATCCATTCAGGATTTCCCCGGGGGAGTATCAGACCCTGCTCCCTTCCGTAGCCTCTCAACAGAGTTACTCCTTCCAGATCGCGCTCCTCCAGTACCGGTGCGTTGTAACCATCTCCGTCCCAGAGGTGAATCCCGGCGACGTCGGCAACGTCGTTGGAAATTGCCTCAACCCCTCCCAGCGACCCGCGGCTCAGCGATCGGGTCCCGAACGACAACAGTTCCAACAGGCGGTTCAACCCGACACAGTTGCTGCCGATAAACAGCAATTTCGGTAGTTCGGCGTCTTCGGTCAATAGCCTAACCTCGACGTCCTCGTTCCGATCCAGGTAATTGACCCCTTCCGGAATCGTCACGTATCCGTCGGCCTGGGATAATAACGTTACGGCTCCACTCACTTTGTTGATCGGATAGGCCCGTTTCCCTCCCTCTCGATCTACAATCCCGACGAATCTCTGCTCCATCCGGCCTCCTTCTGACGTGGTTCTCTCCGTTAGCCCGGCTCTTATAGCCGTACTTTTCCGCTCTTTTTTTCCGGCAAGTTTCCTAATTACCGGGGCGACGAAGTTCATGTAAACCACGTAAGCGGAAGACGGGTTTCCCGGCAATCCGAAGAAAGGCTTTCCATCCAGATCGGCAAGGACCGTCGGCTTGCCCGGTTTTATCTTGACCCCGTGCGCCAGCAATTCCCCTTTCCGCTCCAGGACGTCGTAGACCATGTCGTGAGGGCCGGCGCTGGTGCTTCCGGAAGAGATCAACAGGTCGTAGTTCTCAACCCCGCGCTTTATTAATTCCTCCATCTCTTCGACGTCGTCGTTCACGACCCCCAGGCCGGACGGCCGCCCGCCGGCCTCCTTGACTCCGGCAATCAACAGGGATGAATTCACGTCGTAGATCATCGCTTCGGGCAGCTCACCACCAGGAGGGGTCAATTCCGGTCCTGTCGAAATAATTCCTACTTTCAGCGGTCGGTAAACCTCGACTTCCCCCAGCCCGGAGGCAGCCAGCTCCGCGATATCCAGCGGGGACAATTTCGTCCCCTGTCGAATTATTAGATCGCCGGTAGCAATGTCCGTCCCCGCGGAGAGAACGTTCTCGCCGGGCACCACTGACGATTTAATAAGCAGCTGGTCACCCTCTCTTTCGGTATCTTCAACCATTACGACCGCGTTGGCTCCGGTCGGAACCCCGGCGCCCGTCGGTATCTCGAGCGCCCCACCCTCCTCCACGATTAACGAAGAAGGTTGACCGATCTCGACCTTTCCCTCGACTTTTAGTCGGTTCGGGTTCTCTTCGTCCGCTCCGTAAGTATCGGACGCCACCACGGCGTAGCCGTCCATCAGTGAACGACTGAACGGGGGCACGTCCGACCTGGCGTAGACGTTTTCCGCGGTTACCTCCCCCAGACCGCTTTCCAGAG
>CAYZUF010000147.1:0-3794 GCA_964481645.1 uncultured Thermotogae bacterium | reverse complement strand
CGTATTGAAGATCCACTGTAATTCCACGTGTTCGGGAACCTCGGATTGGATGAAAAGGATGGACTCTTCCGGATCTATCCCGCTGGCTATCAGATCCATGGCCTGGTCGATCGCTTCCTCCCGTAACGTATTCGGGTCGTAATCTGAGGTTATCGCGTGGAGGTCAACTATGCAGTAGACGGTCTCGTGCTTCTCCTGAAGGTCCACCCAGTTGGTGATCGCCCCGAAATAATTTCCAATATGAAGGTCGCCGGTGGGCTGAATTCCAGAAAATAATTTTGCCATCGGTCGTTTCACTCCTTTTGGTACGTAGTGATGAGAGGTTCGTAGTATTTATCCTTTGAGCCAGACGGTCAAGATAGTAATGTCGGATCTGGTGACCCCGGGAATTCTCTCTGCCTGGCCCAGAGTGCGGGGTTCGACCTCTTTCAACTTCTCCCGCCCTTCGGTGGAGAGGCCTTCCAGTTCGTCGTAATCCAGGGATTCGGGTATCTTATCGTTCTCCATCTCCCGGAATTGTTCGATCCTTTTCTCCTGTTTCTTGAGGTACCCTTCGTATTTTGCCCTGATCTCTATCTCCCTTCGAACCGGGGGAGTGGTGCCGTCGGAGAGCGACCCGAGCTCCAGGACTTCCTCCCAGGAAAGTTCCGGTCGTTTGAGCAGTTCGTAGAGGCTCGCCCCCTGGTCCTCGAGCGGGGAAGTGCCGCTGTCAGTCAGGATCTCGTTTACTTCCTCCCCGGGCGAAACCCTGTGGGACCGAAGCCTCTCCAGCTCCCTCTGGATCCTTTCTTTCTTTTCGCTGTATCTTTCGTACCGCTCCCGGCTTATGGTGTCCAGCTCCCAGGCCAGGTCGGTCAACCTGAGGTCGGCGTTGTTCTCCCGGAGTACGATCCGGTACTCGGCCCGCGAGGGAAGCATCCTGTACGGTTCGGTTACTCCCTTGGTGACCAGATCGTCGACCATGACACCGATAAAGCCCTGCGAACGGTCCAGGGTAACCTGTTCCTGCCTCCGGCGGGCGGCGTTTATCCCGGCCAGGATCCCCTGACCGGCGGCCTCCTCGTAACCGGTGGTACCATTGATCTGACCCGCGGTATAAAGACCGGATATCTCCTTCGTCTCCAGGGTGGGTTTGAGCTGCGTGGGTGGGAGGTAGTCGTACTCTATCCCGTAGCCGTACCTTTCCACGTGGGCCTCTTCCAGTCCCTCCATCGATCTGATTATCTTCTCCTGCACGTCGGGAGGGGAGGAAGTGTAAATTCCCTGAAGGTAGTACTCCTTTGACCTGGCTCCTTCCGGTTCCAGAAAGACTTTGTGGTGGGTCCTCTCCGGGAAGTCGACGATCTTACTCTCCAGCGAAGGGCAGTACCGGGGATGAGCGCTGACCACGGTCCCATTGTGGCGGGGGTTCCTGTCGATGTTTTCTCTGATGATCTGGTGGGTTTGCTCGTTGGTTTGGGTCAGGTAGACGGGGAAGTCGTTCTCCAGGACCTTTTTCTCTGAGGTATAGGAGAAAGCGAAAGGCTCTTCGGTCGTGGGCTGGCTTTTCAGGTCCGAGAAATCAATGGTATCACCGTTGATCCTGGGGGTGGTATCCGTATTCATCCGTTCCAAGGAGAGTCCCTGGTTCTTTAGGCTCTCGGATAGAGCTTCAGCCGGCGGTTCACCGGCCCTGCCCGCCGGGTAGATCGTATCCCCGAGGTAGACCTTTCCATTCAGAAAAGTACCCGGGGTTAGGACCACGGCGGGAGCCATATATTTGACCCCTTCTCTGGTGACTATCCCTTTGATCTCTCCGGACCCAACTACCAGTTCCTGAGCCATCCCCTCCTGGAGGCGGAGGTGATCCTCGGTCTCCAGGGTCCGCTTCATCTCTCCCCGGTAGCGGTCCCTGTCGACCTGGGCACGCATGATCTGCATTGCCGGACCCTTGCTCGTATTCAACCTCCTCATGTGAAGCGCGGCCCGGTCGGTAATCTTCCCCATTTCGCCTCCCAAAGCGTCTATCTCCCTCACCAGCTGCGATTTGCCGGGTCCGCCGATTGCCGGGTTGCAGGACAACCGGGCGGTCTTATCCAGATCTATAGTTAGTAAGATGGTCTCCCTGCCGGTCCGGGCGCAAATCAGGGCAGCCTCGCAACCCGCGTGACCGGCCCCGACCACTATGACCTCCGAAGACTTTTCCATCACGGAATCACCGGTTGAGATGATAATTTACAGCTCCGGTCTATTCAACGGAACGGCGGAACCACCTCTTGCAACTTCCTCCGCCCGGGGATATAAATTGCCCGGTGATATTCATGATAACCGTTAAATCCCGTGATGACTTCGAGAAAGAGAAGATAACGGATTTGGAAGGTGCGAAAGAAGTGGAAAAAGAGGTCCTGCTGGGTGCCCCGGAAGGCGTGGAATCCTTTGCCATGAGACGCTTCACGTTGGCCGGGTGCGGTCACACGCCTTACCATTCTCACGATTGGGAGCACGAAGTCTACGTCCTGGAGGGAAAGGGTGTGGTCAAAACCGAAGAGGGGGAGAGGCAGTTGGCTTCCGGCTCGGCAGTTTACGTTCCGTCCAACGAGGAGCATCAGTTCCTCAGCGACGAAGAGGGGATGAAGTTTTTATGTCTGGTACCGAAACGAGGGGAACCGACAACCGCGGAAAGCTGACCCCAAGGGAAGAGTCCGGGGCCGGTAAAAAGGTACTGGTAGCGATAAGCGGAGGAGTGGATTCTTCCGTGGCTGCCCTGCTGCTCAAGAGGAGGGGGTACGAGGTCCACGCCATCACCTTCTGGCTCTGGGATTATCCCGGCTCTCCCGAATATAGAGGAAAGGAAAACGCCTGTTGCTCCCTGACTACGGCCGAAGTGGTAGCCGACCAACTGGAAGTTCCTCTTCGGAAAGTTGACCTCAGTTCGGAATTCGAAGCCCAGGTCGTCGAGCCGGCCGTCGAGTCATATATGCGCGGGGTAACCCCGAATCCGTGTACGCGGTGTAATCGCCTGGTTAGGTTCGATCTGCTGCGCGAGAAGGCTGAGGAGCTGGGCTTCCCATTTATAGCCACCGGTCACTACGTCAGGACGGGGGAAGGAGAAGGAACCCAATACTTGCTCAAGGGTGCCGACAGGGAGAAAGACCAATCTTACTTCCTCTACGGGCTGGGGCAGGATGAACTGAGGAGGGCGAAGTTCCCCGTCGGAGAGTATCGCAAGGAAGAGATCTACAGTATTGCCGGGGAGGAAGGACTGATAACCGCCAAGGTGGAGGAGAGCCAGGACCTCTGTTTCGTCCCCGGCGGAGATTACCGGGAATTCCTGGAGCGAGAGGCCGGAGAGCGGATCGAGGAGGGAGAGATCGTGGATACCGGGGGTAACGTCCTGGGCCGACACGAGGGTCTCCCCTTCTATACAATCGGACAGAGAAAGGGTCTGGGTCTCGAATCAAACGAGGCTCGCTACGTAGTTGAGCTGGATTACGAAGCCAATCGGCTGGTAGTTGGCCCCGAAAAGGAGCTCTATTCCTCGGGTCTAATTGCCACCGACTGCAACTGGATAGCGGGCTCACCGCCGACTGGATCCGACCTGAGTGTAAAGATAAGATACGGTACGGTCCCTGCCCGGGCGGAGGTAGGGATCTCCGGCGGAGAAGCCAGAGTTGACTTCGCGGAGCCCCAGAAATCCGTAACTCCGGGGCAGGTAGCTGCGTTCTACGATGGGGAAAGACTGCTGGGGGGAGGGGTCATCGAGAGAAAGATTGGGTAGATGGCCCTGGAGTTAATTTCCACTATCTCGCGCCAGG
>CAYZUF010000146.1:0-3803 GCA_964481645.1 uncultured Thermotogae bacterium | reverse complement strand
CGCGAGATCCTCTCCAGTTCTTCCTGCGAGAGCTGGGCCGGATTACAGACCACACCTCCCTTGCTCCCTCCGTAGGGAATGTCCGCCACGGCGGTTTTCCAGGTCATCCATGCGGCCAGAGCCTTGATGGTATCCAGCGTCTCGTCGGGATGAAACCTCAACCCCCCTTTGGTAGGACCGAGAGCGTCATTGTACTGAACCCTATACCCCCGAAAGGTCCTAGAAGTCCCATCGTCCATTTTGACCTGAAAGTTGACCGTGAAGGTTCTCATCGGCTCCCGCAGGGCCTGGTGAACCGATTCATCCAGATCCAGTGCTTCGGCCGCCTTGTCCAGCTGCCTTTGGGCAGTCTTAAACGGATTGACTTCTTTCATTTTACCCCCCTCTTTGGAGTACGCTACTCGAGACTATTGCTACCACATTCACAGGTAAAAGTAAAATTAGCTTCTCGAGACACTTGCCCCTCCACATTCTCGAACCAGTTATATGTCCTTCCAGACCTCCGCCATCCTCTTTACTCCCTCTTCAATCAGAGTCGGAGAAAGTGCGGGAAACGGTAACCTGAGAAAATCCTCACCCCCTTGATTCGGGTAGAAACCATCGGGCGAAGTCAAGACCAAACCCCTCAATTGAGCCTCTCGATAAAACTTTTTGCTCTTCTCCCGCTCGGGAAGCCAGACCCCGACGAAAAAGCCCCCCTCTGGTTTTACCCATTCCGCCTCGGGAAAGTACTCCTCCAGACTGGTAAGAGTTGCCTCCAATCTGGGACGGTAAAGGGAGACCAATTCACCGAGGTACTCCTCCAGCCATCCGTTCCGGATGAGAAAAGAAACTATCCCCTGACTAAGCAAATTGGGAGAAATATAGGTATCCTCGGCATAGTTCGAAATCCTCTCCACCCTCTTGGGTTCCCCGATCAACCAACCGACCCTTATCCCCGGCCCGACCAGCTTGCTAAAAGAAGAGATCTGTATAACGTTTTCCGGGCTGAGACTCCTTATGGTGGGCACCTGCTCGCCTCTGTACCTCAGTCTCCGGTAGGGGGAGTCCTCCACCAGGGTCACCCCGAATTCCTCGGCCAATCTCACGACTCGCTGGCGCTTTTTCCGGGAGGTGGTGATGCCAGTGGGGTTTTGGAAATCCGGAATGGTGTAAAAAAGAGACGGCCGATAACGGTCAAAAGCCTTTCGTAGGTTCGCTATGCCCACTCCATCCCTTTCCATCGCCACCCCAGTTACCTCCGCTCCCGCTCGTTCAAATATGGTTATAGCCCTATCGTAGGTCGGTTCCTCTACGACTATACTTTCTCCATTTCCCAGATGAACCTTGGCTAACAAATCCAAAAGCTGGAGCGAACCGTTCCCCACAACCACTCCCTCCGGCCGAATCTCCCCGGAATCCTCGGTCAGTATCTCTCTCAAGGGAGGATAACCTCTGGAATCTCCGTACTGGAGCAGGGTAGTACCGGAGCTTTCCAGTACCTCGAAAGCTGCTTTCCTGACTTCCTCCGCGGGCAATGCCCCGGTAGCGGGGACCCCACGGTTGAAATTTATCCGGTCCTTATGAGCTTCTGCCAAATCCATCCCCTCCTTGGCCGACAGATTCCCAGCCTTTACAGGAGCAATTATATCAACTGGAGGCGACAATTCTAATTCTTTGGAGGGGGCTCTCGGTTAACTCCGGTAAAACATCTCGTAGATACGTCTGACCAGGGGGCGATGATCCTCCCCGTCGACTAGCAGTTGCAGCCCGTAGCCGGTGGGGACGGACTCGATAAAGGCCTCATCCGGGAGCGAATCCAGGACTTTCCTCCTTATTTCCACTGCCCGGCCCGGCACGGTGGCTACTACGGTAACCAGAGCCACTCCCAGGACTCGCTTGAACCCGTCTTCCGGGGGAGGTTCCACTTCCTCCGGAATCAGAGCCAGACTCTTTTTCTCGTCGACGTAAAAGACCTCTTTCGCCCGGCTAGTAATGTCCGGATCTCGATTTACCCTTCTGCTATCTCCTATCAAGGTCGTGTAACCGTTCTTAACGGCGATCCCCACCTGGTGATCCGGAAAGGAACTATCTTCGGTAACGACGGTTTCGTTCTGGGGATCCCAGGAGGATTTTATGACAATGGGTATTCCCGACTCCCGGGCCTTCTCCACGGCCGGGGGATGAACTATCCGGGCTCCATTCTCGGTCAGCCGTAAGAGAGCCTCTCTGGAAATCTTAGAAAAGAAAGGTGGATCCCCGACGAGGTCCGGCTCAGTCACCGCCAGACCGGGGACGTCAGTATATATCTCCACCCGATCGACACCTAGTTCATCTCCTACCACCAAAGCGGTGGTATCGCTACCTCCCCTCCCCAGAGTAGTTATCTCTCCGTCCACCGTCCTACCCTGGAATCCGGCCAATACGGGAACTTTCCCTCTTGAGGCTTGGCCCTCGACCCTGACTGGATCCACGTCTATTACCCGGGCATTACCGAAGCTGTCATCCGTAAATATTCCCGCCGAATAACCGGTGAGAGGAACGGCCGGATATCCCCTCTTGTCCAGGTAATGAGCAAACAACGAAGCGGAGATTATCTCTCCACAGGCCATCATCAGATCCTTCTTTTGCGGGTCCACCTGGGGAGAGACGGCTTCCAGGAGGTCGATCAACGTATCCGTGGCGTAAGGGTCTCCCTTACTTCCCATCGCGGAGACCACCACGGTAACATTTACCCCGTCCTCCAGATCCCGGATCACTTCTTCGACGGCCAGGTTGACCTTCTCCTCGTCAGCGAGGGAAGTGCCCCCAAACTTTTTCACCACTTTGGTCATGATATCCTCCCCTACGAATTAGGGACTATACGAGATTTCTCTCCACCAAACTTTCAGCGATCTGTACCGTGTTTAACGCGGCCCCCTTCCTTAAGTTGTCCGCCACAACCCAGAAGTTCAAGCCGTTCTCCACGGTTGGGTCCCTCCTTATCCTTCCCACGAAGACCTCGTCCTTTCCTTCCGCCCGAACCGGGAGAGGGTATTCGTTATCCGCCGGATCGTCCTCCAGAATGATCCCGGGAGCCTCTCTCATTAGCCTCCTTGCATCGGTCGGATCTATCGGCTCTCTCATCTCCAGGTTTATCGACTCCCCGTGGGAACGATAGATCGGTAAACGAACTGCAGTAGGACTTACCGCGATATCGCCGTCCATAATTTTTTGAGTTTCCTTAACCATCTTCATTTCTTCCTTTGTATAATCGTTCTCCTGAAAAACGTCTATGTGAGGCAGGGCGTTAAACGCGATTTGGTGGGGATAAACATCGGGATCCGGCTCCTGGCCGTTGACGACCCTCTCCGTTTGTCGACTCAGCTCTTCAATCGCGTCGCTACCCGAGCCGGAGACTGACTGATAAGTGGAGACCACGACACGTTTAATTTCGTATTCCTCGTGAAGGGGATTGAGAGCTAACACCATCTGAATGGTCGAACAGTTTGGATTTGCTATGATCCCCTCGTGCCAGTCAAGATCTTCCGGGTTGACCTCAGGGACAACCAGCGGTACTTGAGGATCCATCCGCCACCGGCTCGAGTTGTCCACGACCACGCAGCCCTGGTCAGCGGCCATCGGGGCCAGCTTCTCGGAGGCGGCCGAGCCGGCCGACATGCAAGCCAGGTCGCACCCGGAAAGACTCTCGGGGGTGGCAACCTCACAACGAATCTCCTCGCCGTCAAATTCGGCTGGCTCTCCCTCCAGTCCCGGACGTTCAAACAGCTTGACTTCCCCGACTTCAATCGAGCTATGGGATAGAATGTTCCGCATCTGTTCGC
>CAYZUF010000145.1:0-3855 GCA_964481645.1 uncultured Thermotogae bacterium | reverse complement strand
GGAACGGGCCCGGAAGATTCAGCGCTTCTTGAGCCAGCCCTTCTCCGTAGCCGACCAGTTCACCGGGCGAGAGGGGAAGTACGTGGGACTGGACGAGACCATCGAAGGATTCAAGGCCATTGTGGACGGAGAGCTCGATCACGTACCAGAGCAGGCCTTCTACATGACGGGAACTATCGACGAAGTGATAGAGAACTACGAGAGCGGGGAGAGGAGCTAAAAAGGGGGGTTTCTCTCTCCGGTAACCCCCTTCGGCCTTATCTGGCACTTAAACCACGTTTACGATGAATTCTTTGGAGGTTAGGTTAGGTCCCAGAAAAGGTAGGGAGAGTTAACTCGGGGGGATAGTTCGGGAAAGGTAAATGGTGAAAGAATTGATCCCTGCCTGGCTTCGATCTAGCGGAAGTTTTTGAGCTACTGTCTCCTTGAAGGAACCGAGCGCTTCACTGATGAATTAGGTACCGGTATGCCCCCAGGGCCGCTTTTGCCCCTTCTCCTGCGGCAATTATTATCTGTTTTTCCGGGACGCTGGAGACATCCCCCGCGGCAAAGAGGCCTTCTACGCTGGTTCCGCTGTCGCAGTCCACGACGATCTCGCCGGAGTCGTTCGTTTCTACCAGATCCTCGACGATACCCGAATTGGGAATCAGGCCGATCTCCACGAAGACGCCCTCCACTTCAATTTCTTTTTCCTCCCCGGTTTCCCTGTCTTTGATCCTCAGTCCGGTTACCATCTCGTCTCCCAGGATCTCCAGGATTTCGTGGCCATAGTAGCCTTCGAACTCGACTTCTTCTGGATGTTCGGATTCCCCTACGTGGCGCTGGAGGACCGGATCCGCGATCGGTTCCGGAGCTATATCCACGTTCACTATCCTGTTGGCGATGGGGAGGAGGTCGATGATGCCCTCGAAGGCGGAGTTTCCGCCGCCGATAACTGCCACGTCGGCGTCCGCGTAAAGGGGACCGTCACAGGTGGTACAGTAACTTACCCCTTTTCCGGTTAGCTCCTCTTCCCCGGGGACCTTGAGTTTTCTCCATTTTGCCCCCGTAGCCACAATCAGGGTCTTCGACCTTAGAGTAGCTTCCTTCTCCAGTTCCAGTACGAATTGGTTCTCCTCTTTTTCTACCCCGGTTACCTTGTCCTCGATCCGAACTGGATCGTATTTGTTAACGTGTTCCCGAAATTTCTTGACTAATTCAAATGCTTCCACCTCGGGCAGACCCAGGTAGTTATCGACTTCGCTGGAGTAAAGGAGCTGCCCACCCTCTTCCTTGGCTATCAACGCAGTCTTTAACTCCTTCCGCCGGGCGTAGAGGGCAGCGGAGTGGGCGGCCGGCCCGCCTCCGATGATGGAAACGTCGTATGGCTCGTCGGTCATAAATCTATCCCCTCTCGGTTTGAATCTCGTGTATGAGAAACCAGCACAGTCAGGTTATAATAATACAGAGTCTTTTATCGTTCAATGGGATGGAGCTTTGAGACGCGCGATCCCAGTGGAGGTGAATGTTATTGGGTCTATCTGTATCGGACCTCTCAAAGGGCCTGACAGTAGAGTATGAAGGAGAACTCTATCGGATTACCAAGTACGAGCACTCCAAGAGAGGACGAGGAGACGCCTTTGCCAGGGTAAAGATGAAGTCCTTTGACACGGGAAAGGTTCTTTCCAAGACGTTTAAGGGTAAAGAAAATATAGAGAAGGCCTACTTGGATAAGCGGCCGCTTCGGTTTCTGTACAGCTCCAGTGAAAGTTATCATTTCATGGACGAAACCGATTACAGTCAGTTCGAGATTCTTGAAGAAAAGTTGGGCGATAAAGTAAAATACCTGAAGGATAACATGGAGGTAAAGGGACTATTCCACGGGGAGAGGCTGATTTCTATCGAACTGCCCACGTTTGTCGAGCTGGAGGTTACTGACACTAAGCCCGGCGTAAAGGGTGATACCGCTTCCGGCGGGGAAAAGCCCGCGACTTTAGAAACCGGTCTTCAGATAAAGGTTCCTCTCTTCTTGAAGGAAGGGGCCACGGTTAAGGTGGACACCAGAGAGGGCGAATACGTAGAAAGAGTATGATTTGCCCGTCCTCGCCTGATTATCCAATGCAAGATTCGCCGCAAGGAGGGTCTCTTATGGAAGAAGACTACAGGTCGTCGATGGGACTTGGCGAGATTGAGATATCGAAGGACGTCATTACCACCATTGCCGCGGTAGCGGCTCTGGAAGTTGAAGGACTGGTGGAACAGAGCGGTCAATCGGGAATATCTTCGGTCTTCAAGCGGAGTAGCCACAAGACTGTGGAGACCGAGCTGGAAGACGGTCAGGTTAATATTAACGTAAATATCGCCGTCAAATACGGTTTCCCCGTCCATGAAACGGCGGAAGAGGTTCAAAGCAAAGTGGAGGAAGAGGTCGAGGAGATGACCGGCCTCGAGGTTAGCGAGGTGAACGTGGACGTTGCCGCCCTGGCTTTTGAGGGTGAGGAGGGAGAGCTGGAGCACCTAGAGGAGTAATATCGTGAGCAATTTCAAAGACCGATTCTTGCAAGTTTCCTATATTTTGTTGTCCCTGGTCTGGCTGGCGGTTGCGGTCGGTTTTATCGGCTATGCTTTCGGCCTTTTTTCGAATTTCGACATACAGGGTTTTTTGACCCGCAGAGCGGGTAACCTGCTTCTTTACGGAATAGGAGCTCTCTCGGCGCTGGTGGGGTTGTACTTTCTTCGAAAGTTTATCGTTTCTTATCGACTTCTACTCTCCTTCGTTCAGGAAAGCGACTTCGGTGATATTCATATCTCCCATCACGCGGTTAAAGAGCTTACCGGCGAAATTCTCAAGAGGAACCTGGATCTCTCTTCCTTTAGGACGAATCTATCTCAGTCCGCGGACGGAGTCCATATAGAGGTTTACGCCAAGGTCGGATCCAGTGCCGATATCGGGGAACTGGGAGAAGAAGTTCAGGAAACCCTCCGCCGGGAGATCCCGGAAAAGACCGGGTTGGCCGTGGGGCGAGTGGACTTTTACACCCGCGGAGTAGAGGGGGAAGAAGGCCTATCCACCACTGAACCGGAAGACGGGCAGGTCGAAGAAATTTCATTAAAAGGGGATGACGATGAAAATTGATTCCAGAACCATCGGCGCTTTAGTAGGTTTTGCAGTTGCTCTCCTTTTTATTTTCTTTAACTGGAAGATCGTGCTCCTGATCCTGGGCCTGACTGTTTTGGGGTACGTAGTTGGCCTCTATCTGGAAGCGGGGGAACAGGTAAAGCAGAAGCTAAAGGAGCTTTTCTCCTTGTTCTTTAGCTGACCGAAGCTGAAATGCACAGACGAGAGGCGCGGACGGAAATACTAAAGGCGCTCTATGGATCGGAGTTCGTCCAGGGGGATCGGAGTGTGCTCGAAAGACAGCTGGAGGAAAAAGAACCAGGGGAGCAGCTAGAGTTCATTAAGGAGATCTATCAAGGAACGCTGGACCGCCGGGAAGAGATAGATGAGATGATATCCTCGTTTGCCGTGGGGTGGAAGGTGAATCGACTGGCTTTTCTGGATCGCAATATCCTCCGCATGGCCATCTACGAGCTGCTTTATTACGGCGAGACTCCGGCGGAGGTGGTTATGAACGAGGCAATAGAGCTATCCAAGGACTACGGGACCGACAATGCCCCCAAATTCATCAACGGAATACTGGACCGGATCTGGCGGGAGGAGAAGAGCCAGGCAGAAGAGGAGATGAAGAATTGAAGCCGGGATTCTTCCCGGACCCGGAGGTTTGATAATTCCGGTTAACCTATTATAATTTGGAGCGATCCCCCGGAGAGTGGCGCAGCTTGGCTAGCGCGCAGCGTTCGGGACGCTGAGGTCGC
>CAYZUF010000144.1:0-3866 GCA_964481645.1 uncultured Thermotogae bacterium | reverse complement strand
ACCAGCCTACCGTGGAGATGGGTGAACCCGGGATAACGCCGGTCGGAAGCGGGGTGGTGGCTATAGGAAATCCTGAAGGATGCGAAAACTCGGTGGCGGCGGGGGTACTAAGCGCAAAGAACAGGTCCATACCGAAACCAAGCAGTGACGAAACCTATCAGAACCTTCTCCAGACCGACGCCGCAATAAATCCCGGTAATTCCGGCGGCCCTCTGGCCAACATGAACGGGGAAGTCATCGGAATCAATACTGCAATCATCCGCAGGAACCAGCAAGGGGTAGCCATAACCGGATTGAATTTCGCTGTCTCAATCAATTCAGTTAAGCGGGTTCTACCTGAGCTGGTGAGCGAGGGCGAAGTTACCAGAGCCTGGCTCGGGGTCTGGTTCCAGCCGGTGACGCCGGAGATGGGAGAGAAATTTGGCCTGGAAGACGGAAACGGCGTTCTGGTATCGGAAGTCATCAAGGACTCCCCTGCGGACAAAGCTGGTCTCAAAGCGGGGGACGTAATCCTGGAGATCGACGGAACGGAAGTCACCGGGAGCAACCAGTTCCAGGAGGAAATAATGTATCGGGACGTCGGTGAGGAAGTCCGGCTAACGATTCTTAGGAACCAGGAAAGACAATCACTAACCGTTCAGCTCGAGGAAAGAACTGAAGGGACGGGAGGGACTTCCACGCAGGAGACTACGATCACGGACGAGAACTTCGGCTTTACCCTGACGGAGAATTCTCCGGAGCTACAGGAAAAGTACGGATTGCCGGTGGACAGAGGTCTGGTGGTGACGGGCCTCGAGACCTTCGGAGGGGCAGCCGAGCTAGAAGAAGGAGACGTGCTTCTCCAGGCCGGAGAGAGCAACATGAGCCTCCATACGCTGAATACCACTCAGGACTGGCAGGAGGCAACCTCTTCACTGGAGAAGGGCGAGACCCTATTAATCCGATTCATCCGGGATAACTACTATCGGTGGACTACCCTCGAGCGGTAGCCCTAAACCATTTAAAAGGTGAAGCCAGGGGCCTGACTCCATTACAGGGGGCAGGCCCCAAATGGCTTAACGGGTACTCAACAGATGAAAAAAACCGTTCTCGTAGTAGATGACGACGAAGACCTCGTCGACTTATTGAAGGAGTACCTCGAGAAGGACGGATATCAGGTCTTGACTGCTTACGACGGGAGTGCGGCCCTAAATCTATTCAGATTGAGGGACGTGGATTTGATCGTACTGGACCTGATGCTTCCCAAGGTGGACGGACTGAACGTCTGCAGAAGCGTAAGGAGTGAGTCCCAGGTACCCATAATTATGCTCACCGCTAAGACAGAGGAGGAGGACAGGATAAAGGGACTGAACCTGGGAGCGGACGATTACGTGACAAAACCGTTCAGTCCGGGCGAATTACTGGCCAGGATAAGGGCCGTCCTTCGCAGGACTGCGGAGGAAGAAAAAAAAGAGGTAACGCACGGGGAGCTGTCCTTAAACTTTGAAACGCACACTGTGCTGTTAAACAACGAGCCGGTGGATCTGACTCCGACCGAATTCAAGATCCTCAAAGTCATGGTCCAACAACCGAGAAGAGTATTCTCCCGGCCCGATTTGATTCACTCCGCACTGGGCTACGGCTACGAAGGCTTCGAAAGGACCATAGACGTACATATCAAAAATATCCGGAAAAAACTGGAACCTGATCCCGACCATCCCTCCTACATTCATACCGTCCACGGGGTAGGATACAAGTTCGAGCCACCTGCCGGGGAGGAAGAGCTGGATAAAGATGTTTAACAGCTTACGGGTCAAGCTCCTAGTCAGCTTCTTCCTGGTGATTGCAATAGCGGTGGGAACTATCGCCTACATCGCTTCAAACTCCGCGATCAACCAGTTTGACCGCTACGTGAGCCAGGATCAGGCGGAAAGATACCAGCGACTGGCCCTGACTTTTAGCAACTACTATCGTTACATGGGGGACTGGGAGGAAGTCTCGCAGCTCACCGAAAAGGTCTCCAAGATGTACGACGAGAGAATACTATTGACGGATCCTTCCGGAGAGGTATTGAGTGATACCGGAGCTCAACTGACGGGGACAGAAGTGGGCCAGAACTGGTCGAGCAAGTCCCTCCGCCTCTCCGTAGGCGACGTCCAAATCGGCAGGATCTATATCAAAACTCAAAAGCGTTCTCCCCTGCAGAAAACGTTTATCAACTCCGTGAACAAATCGGTCTTTACCGGCGGATTAATAGGCGGTATCGCGGGAATAGTTTTAGCGCTCCTCTTTTCCAGAAACATACTTAAACCGATCCGTGAGCTGACCCAGGCCACCAAAAAGATGAAAGGAGGGGACCTCGACCAGCAGGTGGAGGTCAGGTCAGGCGGGGAAATAGGCAGGCTGGGAGAGGCCTTCAACGAGCTGGCTCAGAGACTCAAGGAACAGAAAACACTCCGAGAGGAAATGGTCAGCGACGTGGCTCACGAGCTCCGGAATCCCCTCTCCAACATTCAGGGTTACCTGGAAGGGTTGAAGGAAGGAATGGTGGAACCAAGCGAAAGAGTATTCGAATCTCTCCACCAGCAATCCCTGGTCCTAAACCGTCTGGTCAACGATCTGAGGGACGTTAACCGAGCAAAGGCCGGGCAGCTCCAGCTGGACAGAAAAGAGGTGGTACTGGAAGACATAATTGGCAAGGAAGCAAAAGCCCTCAAAACCAGAGCCGAAGATAAAGGGATCTCCCTGAGAGAGGAACTGAACGAATCCACTTTGGTAAAAGCGGATCCGGAGCGAGTCACCCAGGTAATCAGAAACCTGCTGGACAACGCGATCACCCATACTCCCGAAGGAGGGGAAATCACTCTCGAAACCCATACCTCCTCCGGAGAAGCAGTAACCACGGTCACCGACGACGGTCCGGGCATTCCCCAGGAAGACCTGGCTCATATCTTCGATCGATTTTATCGAGTGGATAAATCGAGATCCCGGGGAACAGGAGGGACCGGGCTGGGGCTAACCATCGCCAAGGAGATCGTAGAAGCCCATGGGGGGGAGATCACCGCAAAAAGTGAGGAAGGAGAAGGAGCAACCTTCTCCTTTACGTTACCTCTTTCCCAGCAATCTCTCGGCGGTGAGGAGGACGGGAACCAGTCAGGGACAAACCCACTTTAATCCCCCACCCGCTTCCGCCCCTTCGTGCCATTCCCCGAGCCCTCCATTCACCAGCACTCAAGAGGGAATACCGGACGGAGGATCCTCAAATGGGGGGTTGACTAAAACACATGGATTGGGTAAACTTTTCCTGAATTAGCAGTCAGCATACAAGAGTGCTAATCAGAGGTAATTTTCAACACAATCAAGAACACAGAGAGGAGGTACATATGGACATCAAACCATTAGGCAGAAGGGTTTTGGTCCGGGAAGTCGAAGAACCCGAGGAAGAAGAAGTTACGGAAGGGGGGATCGTTCTTCCTGACAGCGCCAAGTCGGAGGATAACTATATCAAGGCCGAGGTACTGGCGATAGGAAGCGATGAAAGTATCGAGGTCGAGGTGGGAGACGAAGTAATACTTTCCAGCTTTTCGGGGACGGAACTCGAAGTAGACGAACAAGAGATGAAGATCATCAAGAACAAAGATATTCTCGCCAAGATTGAATAACTACACCTAGGAGGTCAATAAACCATGGCAAAAGAAGTAAAATTTCACGAGGACGCACGCAGAGCTTTACAGGAAGGGGTAAACCAGCTTGCGAAGGCAGTTAGGATTACTCTGGGGCCGAGGGGAAGAAACGTAATACTCGACCAGGACTTTGGCGCACCAGACATTACCAACGACGGGGTCACCATCGCCGAGGAACAGGAATACGAGGACAAGTTTGAGAAT
>CAYZUF010000143.1:0-3875 GCA_964481645.1 uncultured Thermotogae bacterium | reverse complement strand
CCTTCGTCCTCAAGCTTTTCCATCCTGGCCCTCGAGTTTTCTATCTTTTCCTCCAGTGCTTCCGTCTCCTTGAAACTAATTATCCCTTCGTCCAATCTTTCCTGGTACTCGTCGATCTTTTCCTGAAGGTCGTCCACCTTTCGGTTTTTTTCTTCGCTTTCCTGCTTCAATCCGGCCAGTCTTTCCTCGCGCTCTTGTTCCTTTTCTTTCACCCTCTTGATCTCTTCTTCCAGAGTGCTTCTCCTCTCCTCTATATTTGCAATCTTGTGTTTCTGTTCCCTGGTATTCTGATCTATCTCTTGCAGGTTCAGGAGTTTATTTACGTTCTCGTTCAACTCTTATCTACCTCCTCGGAGACCTCTATGGTTAACTCGTCCGGAGTAAACCTTTCTCGCAGGAGTTCCCGCAGGTAGGGGGTAAATATTTTTTCGGAGTTGCGGTGCCCGACTTCCATTACGACCAGACCGCGCTCCAGGGCCTCAAGACGCTCGTGGTAGTCCAGCTCGCCGGTAATGAGAAGTTCCAGACTTGAGTTCAAAGCGGGGTCGATTGCTTCCCCACCTGCTCCCGGAGAGGTCGCGACCCACTCCACCGGACCAGCCAGCTCGCCGGACGCAGAAATTTCCTTCTCTTCTATCCGTAGGGATCGGGCCACGAAGTTTTTTGCCCGACTCAAATCCCTGGCTCTTTCCCATTTTCCAATTCGGCCCAGACCAACGTTTCCTTCCCTTCTTTCCGTCTCCAGAAGGGAGAAAGCAGGTTCTTCGTAGGGATGAACACTGGTTAAAGTGGAGAGGATCCGCTTTTTGAACTTCCGTCTGACCAGAAATTCTAGCTTGACCTCCTGCGTGGACTGGGTTCTTTCCCCCCGTCCGAGGTAGGGTTCAGCGGACTCCATGGGCTTGAAATGCCCCCCGGCCTCCAGTCGGTAATAACTTTCTCTATAGTTACCCACTTCTCCCGCGCCGGCCTTTACCAGGGACTCGACGACTTTTTCCTCTTCCGATTCGGGGACGAAGACCTCCAGTTTTAGCAGGTTGCTTTCCCCTAAACTCTTTAGCGGTCTGGTGAGTTCGAGCTCCAGTCTTTCGGCCAGAGCGCCGGAAAGTCCGCGCCCCGATTGGTCGAAGGGAGTATGGATGGCGGTCAAGCCGGTCCGATTCCGGGCCAGGGAGAGCAGTTTTTTTCCCGTGGGGGCACTGGTGTCCACCTTGTTGAGCGGGGAAAAGATCAATGGGTGGTGGGTAATCAACAGGTCGGCCTCCTTTTCTATGCCGGTGGTGATCAGGTTTTCCGTAGGATCGAGACCGATCAAAACTTTTTCCAGGCTTTCCTGGCCGGGGTCGATTTGAGGACCTGAATTGTCCCAATCGGCCTCGAGGTATGGGGGCGCTATCTCCTCGAGATAGTCGAGTAGAGTGCTGTAGAGAACCAGGAAAATCACCTCGAAAGATAATATAATCTCTCTTAATCCAAATATCAACGAAGAGACGGGAATTTTCCCGGTCCGGCAACTCTCCGTTATATCCAGATTTTTTTGGATTAGTCCCCCAAAGGGGATATAATTGAGGGTATCCCGACTAAAGCGAGGGTAAGAAATGAACTTTTGTTTAGATAATAATCCCAAAGAATTGTTCAGCAGGTATTTTGCGAACCCCGTACTGGGACCCAGAGAATGGCCGTACGTGGTTAATTCTGTCTTCAATCCGGGAGCTACTTTGATCGACGGCGAAACGTTGTTGCTCTGTCGGGTGGAGGATTGCCGGGGTTTTTCTCACCTTACTGCTGCCCGGAGTCCGGACGGCAAAACCAAGTGGAGAGTCGATTCCGAGCCAACCCTCTCCAGATCGGAGCAATTTCACGAGGAGCAATGGGGACTGGAGGATCCGAGGATAGTCTGGTTTGAACCCTACGAAAAGTTTGCGGTAACCTACACTTCCTTTTCTCCCGCCGGCCCACAGGTCTCGCTGGCCTTCACGGAGGATTTCGAGACCTTTGACAGAGAGGGTGTTTTGTTGCCACCGGAAGACAAGGATGCCTCCCTCTTCCCGCGGAAGTTTGACGATCGTTACGTCCTGGTACACAGGCCGATAGTCCGCGGTGAGCAACACATCTGGATTTCCTTCTCGCCGGACCTGACCCACTGGGGGGACCACCAGATCCTTATTACCCGCCGGAGCGGGTGGTGGGATGACGCGAAGGTGGGGTTGGGCCCCCAGCCGGTGGAAACTCCCAGAGGTTGGTTGATAATTTACCACGGGGTGAGAGAGACGGCGTCGGGAAGCCTGTACAGAGTGGGTTTGGCGCTGCTGGACCCCGAGGACCCGACCAGAGTGTTAAAGAGGTGTGAGCCCTGGGTTATGGGCCCGCGAGAGGACTACGAGTACAGGGGTGACGTCCCGGGCGTAGTATTCCCTACGGGAGCAGTTGTAGATGATTCTACCGGGGAGCTGCGGATCTACTACGGGGCTGCCGATACCACCATCGGCATCGCCACCGCCGATCTGGACAAAGTTCTGGATTATCTGGAGACCTGTTGATCCCCGGTGGATTTTCGAGGATTCTTCTTTCCGGCGTCCAGGAGAAAGTACTTCCCGGTGGAGAGGGTTTGAAAAGTGAAGTGTCGATTTACTCCTTGAGGTCTGGCCGAGAGAGGAAAGGTCGTCGGTTGAGTGGGGTTTCAAGCAGAACTCGTATTTTCGCAGGAGGTTGATATCTTGTCTCAGACTCAGTCGTCAAAGCTCCCGGTCACCTTTCTTGCCACTTATCCGCCGAGGAAATGTGGCATCGGTGCTTTTACTCACGATCTGGCAGAGAACGTTTCCTGGCAGTACGGAGAAGAGCTTTCCGAGAAGGGAAAAATAAGTGTAGCGGCTTTGAACGATCGCCCGGAGGGTTACGATTACCCGTCGGAAGTAGGGTTCGAAATCGATGCCCTGAACAGGCTGGATTATCGGAGAGCCGCGGACTACGTAAACCTTTCCGATACGAAAGTGGTTAATATTCAGCACGAATACGGGATATTTGGGGGGGAGGACGGCGAAAATTTACTTACCTTTCTGGACGTAATTAGGAAGCCGGTGGTTACCACCCTGCACACGATACTTGAGGAACCTGCAAGTCATCAGCGGGAAGTACTGAGAGAGGTATGTGAAAAGTCCACAGAAGTGGTGGTCCTGGCCCATAAGGGAAAGGAACTGCTGCGGGACGTGTACGAGATACCCCCGGAGAAAGTCACCATGATTCCCCACGGGGCCCCCGACGTCCCCTTTTTGGATACCTCTTATTACAAGGAAGATTTCGGGATAGAGGGTCGTTCGGTAATCCTCACCTTTGGATTGCTGGGCCCAAATAAGGGGATCGAAGTGGCCATCAAAGCCATGGAGAGAGTGGCCGAGGAGTTTCCCGAGTCTTTATATATCGTACTGGGGGCCACTCACCCTCATGTAAAGGAAAAAATGGGGGAAGAATACAGACTAAACCTGGAGAGGCTGGTCCGGGAGAAGGGGCTTGGGGATAACGTCGCTTTCCACGAGATGTTCGTTCCCCTGGACGAGCTGGTCAAATACCTGGTTACCAGCGATATTTACCTTACCCCTTACCTCTCCCGGGAGCAGATCTCTTCCGGTACGCTGGCCTATGCCATAGCCCTGGGAAACGCGGTCGTCTCCACCCCTTATTGGTACGCGGAGGAGTTGCTGGCCGAAGGCAGGGGAAGGTTGGTTCCCTTCGAGGATCCGGACGCGACGGCGGAGGCCATTACCGACCTATTGGCCGACGAGGGTAAAAGACAACGTATGAGGCGAAGCGCGTATAAGTTTGGCAGGAATATGATCTGGCATTCGGTGGCTGGTGACTACCTGGAGACATATGAG
>CAYZUF010000142.1:0-3892 GCA_964481645.1 uncultured Thermotogae bacterium | reverse complement strand
CGGGCCTCCTCGGGAAAGTCGAGCTTAAATCCGTCGATCCAGGCCAGGTCGAAGTAGATTTGTTGCCTCAGTGAACCCGACCAAATATCCATATGAGAGAGTAAAAGTTTTCTGGCTCTTCGGTATTGCCCGTAGTCAATCAGGAGGTCAACGTACCTGTAAAGGGAATCGGAAGCGTCCTCCTCGCCGGAGAAGTCGACGCTGGCAGCTATCTCCGCGATTCTGTCAAAAAGCCGGTTCCTCCTGGTCCCGGAAAACCGTAAGTCAATGGCCTCGGACAGATCCACCGCTCTTTTCAGAGCAACCGGATGATCCCCTCTCTTCAGGGCAACGGTTGTCAGCAGGTCGTATATCCGGATCTTTTCTTCCTGGGTTCTGGCAAAATCCCGGGCTCGCTCCCCGAGCTCAAAAGCTCGATCATACCGACCCATCTTCAACAGGATCTTCGCTTGCAGGAAGTACTTTTCGAACTCCAGCAAACCCCCTTCCTTCACGGGGCTCGCTTTTTCCAGGACTTCAAGAGCTTTCTGATAGTCTCCAAGACCCAGCCTGGCCCGAGAGAGGAGGTAAGTCGCATAGGTCTGGAGCGGCCGACCCGGGGGATAGTCCTCCAGGATGGTGGCCGCTCGGCGGTAGTCTCCCCCGTCAATCGCGGTCGCGGCCTCGACCAGTTCCGGGGAGGGGTCAGTTAACTCGGCCGAACGGGCATACGGACCGAGGAGGAGAAACAGAAGAAACAGGAAGGTTGTGGCCAACCAGAGGGCGACTCTAGCTACCTGGTTTTGATCGGTTTTCATGTTTTTGTCCAAAAGAAAGTCCAAATATCAATCGGCGCTTACCCATCCGAGTCCGACAGTTACAATACTATTCCCAGGGGTAAGCGTAGTCAACTAATTTCGAAAACACCGGTGGGGAACCCGGAGCCAACTCGCTGGCACGGAACGCAACCTTACACCCGAAAGAGAATATCCTCTCTTTTAAACAAACCAATCGCCAGGTAGACTAACAGCAGGGCCAGAGGAACGGTTGTAAGGAAGGTGGCCCCGATGTGAAATAAGTTTACCGTGCCCAAGATCAGCTCCTTGAAGGTCTCCAGGGAATTTAACAGGGGAATGAAAAATGCCATCTTTCCCAGATCCATTCCTCCGGTCATGGAGAGAATCCCGGTCAAAACGACGAGCATGAGAACTGGAGTCTGATAGACGTTTGCCTCTTTTTGGGTCCGCGCAAACGAACCTATACTGATAACTAAACCCGACAGTATCGCTACCAGAGGTAATACGGTAAGTAGAATAAAACCGAATATTCCCGGGGTCAGGTTTTCCAGGGGCAACTCTATTCCAAATAGAGTCAAACCATAAATCAACCCCACTACGCTAAACACCGCGGCGACTGTGGCTACGCAAAAGACGGTCAAGAACTTTCCCAGAACGATTTCTTCCCGGGAAAGCCTGGATACAAGAAGAGTAGATATGGTCTTCTTCTCCTTTTCACCTGCAGTTATCTCGGCTCCCAACCCCATGGCGGCGGTAATTATGGACAGAATGACGAAATAGGGAAGCATCATCTGAAGCATTTCCCGTCCGATGGCGGTCTGTGCATCTCCCACCTGGTTCACTTCGATCTCCATGGGGGGTGAAATCTCCTGGTAACTGATGCCCATCCCCTCTAGCTTCTGCTTCATGGTCTTCTGGAGGTAATTCTCCAGCACACCTCTGGTCCGACTCAAAGCGATCTCTGAGGCCTGCTCGAACTTCCGGTAAGAGATGTTCACGTCGACCCCGGAGGTTTCCTTGTTCTCAACCCTGACCAGTAAATCGACCCTGCCACCCTCAAATGCCTCTGTAGCTTCCTCCCCGTTCCGGTAGAAGACGGTGGCCAGCTGCTCCTCGCGGGCAAAAAAGTCCGCGAGGACCGAAGAGACTTCCCGGTTGTAGTAGGCCACCCGGGGGGTCGTACTCGTCCCTGGTTCGACGTTCTGGCTGGTAAAGTGAAATATCAAGCCGAGCATGCCCGGGTAAAAGATAAGAGGAAAAACCAGTACCAGAAGGGCCGTCCTCCGGTCGCGTAAACCCGATAAAATCTCCTTCTTGAACAAGAGCCAGATGTTTCTCAATTTTCCTCTCTCCCGGCCACCTTGAAGAATAAGGACTCCAGATCCTCCACTTCCTGTCTCTCGAGCAGCATATTCATTTCCCCGAAGGCCTTGACCTCCCCTGCAAATAAAATGGCCACCTTGTCGCATAATTTTTCGGCGACCCCCATCATGTGGGTGGACAAAATAATGGTCTTCCCTTCCCGCTTAAATTCATCAATGTAGTCGGTAACGGTTTTGGAAGTCATCAGGTCCAGACCCTGGGTCGGCTCGTCAAAGATCAAAATTTGAGGGTCGTGGATTATGCTCCTGGCCAGGGAGAGTTTCTGTTTCATCCCCGTGGACAGGTTGTTGACCTTTCTTCCCCCGAACTCGCTCATATCCAGAATATCAAAAACTTTCTCCATGCGCGGCTCTATCAGGTCCTCGGGTAGCCCGTTGATCCGGGCAAAAAAGGTCAGGGTCTCCCTGGGCGTTAACCGTCCGTACAATCCCATCTCGGTGGCCAGGTAACCGATCGATTGACGAACCTTCAACGGGTGCTCTCTGACGTCCTCCCCGTTTACGATAGCCTTCCCGGAGGTCGGTTTGAGTATGGTGGAAATCATTCTCAACGCTGTAGTCTTACCAGCTCCGTTGGGACCGAGAATTCCCAGCACTTCCCCGGAAGCGGCCTCCAGGTTCATCTTCTTTACCGCGTGGATCGTTTCCTTCCTGTTTAACTTAAATTTTTTGGTCAGGTCAACCGTCCTGACCTCGATTCTCTTTGAGTTCACCGTAAGACTTCCTTTCCCAGGTGCCTGGCCACCGCGGCTGGCAATTCCACCGAGCCATCCGGGTTCTGGTTATTTTCCAGCAGCGCGACCATCAACCGAGAGGTGGCCAAACCGGATCCGTTCAGGGTATGTAAGTACTCGGGCTTGTGTTCGGCAGGATTTCCCGCTTCGCCCTCCGGTCTGTAGCGGATATTCCCCCTCCTGGCCTGGAACCCCTCACAGTTACTTATCGAGGAGACCTCGTAATACCGGCCCTGAGTAGGAATCCATACCTCCAGATCCACGGTCTTACTCGACTGTTGAGCCAGATCGCAGGTGGGCAGCAAGACCTTTCGATAGTGGAGATCAAGCTCCCGGAGTATCTTCTCCGCGTCGCGGCTGAGCTCTTCCAGGTGCCGGTAGGACTCCTCGGGCTTCACGAACCGGAAGAGTTCCACCTTGTTGAACTGGTGGGTTCGGATCAATCCTCGCTCTTCTTCTCCGTAACTTCCAGCTTCCCTCCGGAAACAAGTGGTGAAAGCCACCAGCTTTTCCGGCAATTGATTCTCGGGCAGAATCTCGTCCCTGTGGTAGTTGGCCAATATACTCTCCGCCGTCGGATTCAAGTAGAGGGTTTTCTCACTGTCTCTCGCCCCCGCCTCGTCCTCGTCTCTCCCAGCTATCCGATAGAGGTCGTCTTCGAACTTGGGTAGTTGACCGGAGGTATAGTAGCTGGAGCCCCTGGCAAGGTAGGGTGGAAAGACGGGACGATAACCGTTTTTCTCCACCTGATAGAAGTACATAAAATGGATCAGGGCCATCTCCAGCAGGGCCCCGTCACCGGAATAAAAAGGAAACCTTGCCCCCGCTATCTTTGCTGCCTTGTCGAACTCAAATAAGCCCAGGTCATCTCCCAGCTCCATGTGGTTCTTCGGCTCGAAGTCAAAGGAGGGCTTCTCCCCGTATTCGGCAATTAGTTCCTTGTCTTCTTCGTCACGGCTGCCCGGGGCGGACTGGTGGGGGAGGGTGGGGGGTAGTGGCA
>CAYZUF010000141.1:0-3939 GCA_964481645.1 uncultured Thermotogae bacterium | reverse complement strand
GGCTCATAATTCTACCGCTATTTGCGGGAATCCTAATAGGGTATTTTGATTTTTGGCCGGATCTGCTTCGAAAAATCGAACGACCTCTCTCCCATTTTGCCTTACTGCTGTTGCTCACCCTGATGGGGACCAAGATCGGTTCTGCCCCCGAAATCCTGAGGAATATCGGAGATATCGGCCTGGTCTCGTTCATTATCGCCGCGGCCAGCATTTTGGGAAGCCTCTTATTCGTCAAGCTGGCCTCCCCCGTATTCACCTGCTTTTCCGAAAGTGTCGAGGAAATGGAGGGTGTATCCCCAAAACTAGACTTAAGACTGACCCTCTCCATCGTGGTCGTTCTAGGGGGAGGAGTCTTTCTCGGTTACTCCGTAATTCCCGGGGGTCTATCCGCTGTCCTCGACTCCGTGATTACCTACGTGCTGGGGCTGCTATTGCTGGCAGTAGGAATATCGCTCGGGTTAAACAAGCAAATATTCCAGCAGGTAGAGGATATCGGGTGGGGAATAATCCTTCTTCCACTGAGCATCGCGGCGGGAAGTATCGTCGCCCCCCTGGCGATCAGTTTTCTGTTACGATTATCGCCAATGGAGACTGCGGCGGTTGGTGCCGGGTTTGGCTGGTACAGCCTATCGGCTATTCTGTTGACGAAACTGCACGGACCCGAATTAGGGGCGATAGCATTTCTGGCAAACACCTTCCGGGAGATGCTGACCTTCGTTCTCCTGCCCTTCACGGCAAGGTTTCTCGGTAAGGCAGTCAGTATCGCTCCGGGTGGAGCGACCAGTATGGACGTGACGCTACCCCTACTTAAGGAAATAGGGGGGGAAGAAATAGTACTACCGGCCTTCTTCAGCGGAGCCGTACTCTCCTCTCTCGTCCCTCTATTAGTCCCGCTGCTGATCCAAATTTAGAGAAGAAAAAATAGATAAGATTCCCGGGGCCAGAACTATATTTCGCAGGGAACACTTTACGTGTTCCCCACGAAACAACTATTCCTACTACGGTATTACATATTCTATAACTACGGATCACGAACCCAACAGATACCTATTGACGAAGACTCCAAGCTGCTTAGCTACGATTAGTCCTTTTCTATTTTCAGCTCTCCCGAACTGGTCTCCACCGCTTTCAAACTCTCCCTGACCCCTTCTTTGAGGTTTTTACCTGTCTTGAAGGCAGGCACCACTTTGCTCGGTACCTTAATCTTATCCCCAGTCTGCGGATTAATCCGTTCGGTTGCCTTTCTGGATCTGGTCTCAAACTTCCCGAAACCCGTCAACAGGACCTCTTCGTTGTTCTTCAACGCCTCCGTAATTATCTCGATCACCGAATCCAGAGCCTTCTTAGAATCCTTCTTGGTAAAACCGGTAGCTTCGCTCAATCTGTCGACAAACTCGCCTTTGTTCATGTGGAATTTAACCTCCTGTTGGGTTTAATTTTACAAAACTAAACCGTAATGTGGATTATAACGGTGCTTACCCATAAAATCCAAGTATAAACGGGAAACCGGATAACCACCAACAGTTAAACCTACCACCAACCACACTTTTGACTTAACTTTATCCCAATCCTACAGAGCTTTTCAAGGGTTTTTGCGAAAAAAACCAGCCAACTATTGTATAAACGGGTAAATCGGTTAACATTGTCACCATTCACAGCTTCCCGGGAAAGCCAAGAAGTTCGCCACGAGATACTTTATATCATAGATGGTACGGTAAATGCAACCTGGATTGGGAGTTTTTCGACCATCTCCCAACCAAACAAGATGAAATCCGTCTAAATCCCGGCCCTGGTGAATCAATTGATCGTTCGTTTGAGTTAGAGATCGAGAATAGCGAGGTCATTCTAGAATCAATGAAAATACAGTTTATCCTCAACCCGGTTGCCGGAGGAGGAAATACCCTCGAAGTACTGCCCGGGCTGGAGAGAATTCTGGAAGCCGAAGGGGTAAGCTACGAAATCTTTCAAACCAACTATCCCGGGCACGGGGAAGAACTGGCCCGAAGAGTAGAAGGATCGGGCGATCTGGTAGCCGCTATCGGCGGTGATGGTACCGTGCGAGAGGTCCTGAACGGAATCCAATCCCCGGAGACGCCGATCGGAATCGTCCCTGCGGGTATGGGCAACGACCTGGCAAGAAGCCTGGGCATACCTTCGGATCCCTCGCGGGCGATCCAATACCTGTTCGCGCCAAGTACCCGGAGGGTGGATATGGGATCGGAGCAGGGGAGGTTATTCAACATGTTGGGCATGGGTTTTCCCGCGGAAGTAGTAAGGACGATTAATCGATATAAAAACGGGCTGGTAAAAGGGCCCCCAGTATATTTACTGGGGTTATTGCGCTCTCTGACAAAGTTAAAAAGCTACGATCTACACCTCACCTTGGACGAGGAAGAAAGGAATTTAAGGGCAAATGCCGTATTCGTGGCCAACTCCAATTTTACCGCAGGGGGGATCAAACTAATCCCCCAGGCAGATCTGACGGATGGCCTGCTGGACGTCGCCGTCATCTCGGACGTGGGGCGAGCCGAACTGGTCCTTGCCCTGAAACGGGCTTATCGGGGTAACCACGTCAACCATCCCAAGATAGAATTCCGGAGGGCAAAGTCGATCAGGATCGAGTCGGACCACCCTTTAACCAAGATGTTCGACGGCGATCTGGAGGGAACTACCCCCGCGGAACTGGAGGTCGCTTTCGGGGCCAGGACTCTGGTTGTCCCGCCCGATTCAGAACGGGGAAAGGGCTAAAACGAAGTATTACTGATCTCCGGTTGGTTGCCGGATTTCTTCGATGAACCCCGTCTCTCCCTTAAATTCTCCCACTAATTCGTACATGCGCTGTAGGGACAGGAGCCAGGAAAGAGTCGACTCCCCTCCCTGGTTCTGGTTTACCCGTGAGGGATGCAATCCGTCCCTGCAACCCCCGCTCCGGAAGTCGTACAGGGAGATCCCCAGGTCGTTACGCCCCAGGAACCAGTTAAAGGTAACGTAGATATTATTCAGGTATTGATCTTCTTCCGTCGCCCTGTATGCCTGCCAGTTTGCATCTATAAGGGCCGCCGCTTCCACCGGCTGCTGGTCGAATTTGGCCCGTTCTCCCTCCCTGGTCATCCAGCCGTCGTTGCCTATCAGGGACAGGGAGTGGCTGGAAGTATCCAATTGCCGTTCCATCAACCAGCGGAGGCTCCTCAACCCCCAGTCCAGCATCTCCTCGTCGGACGTAAATTCTCCCCAGCAGATCAGGGCCTGGGGCAACCGGGCGTTTTCGTAGGTCACCCCGTCCTCGGGCCAGATCCAATCATCTCCGGAATTGTCCCTGTACCCACGGAGCAACCTACCGACCAAATCGGACCCGATCAACCGAGAACTCCTATCACCACCGAACTCCCCGAGATAGCTCCTAATCCCCAGCAGAGAAAAAGCCCAGGCACGAGGGGAGGTAAAGTCGCTCACCGGATCGAGGGCCCGATGGAAGAGCTGGTTTCCATAACCGGCTAGGTCCTCGTTCGGTCGCTCCCCAACCAGCTTTCCCAGGGCCCAGAGAAGGCGACCGTGGGCGTCCTCGGTCCTTTCTTCTTCCTCCCATTCCCGGTCAAATGAGAGTAGATTTCGGGCCTGACCGGTGTGTTCGTCCAGAGCCCAACCCAGGAAGGAGAGGTAGGTCCGCAACAAGTTCAGGGCCGTTTCGTCGCCGAAGGTGGTCCACTGGTTGAGGGCAACGATCGCAGCCCGGGCGTTATCGTCAGTGGTATAACCAAATTTTCTGTTGGGAACGGTATAAGAGGCATGTTGATATATTCCCGTATCGTCAGTCAAAGCTTTTAAGTGATCGAGCTTGATCTCGGGCAGATCCGGAATTCTGTCGCTGGGATCGACCTGCTCTCCCACGGTGACCTCGACACTTGTTTTGAATTTTCCGATGGCCCTCTCATAGGTCTC
>CAYZUF010000140.1:0-3994 GCA_964481645.1 uncultured Thermotogae bacterium | reverse complement strand
TCCTGATGTAAGGCATACAACCAAATCAAATAGGGGGAACTGCCCGATGCCTCAAAATGACGGTAATTGAATCCCCTAAGGCTCCGGAAAACTCCTCCATGGTGAAGCGAAAGTCCTGTTTTAAAGACTCTTCTGCCATCTTAAAAGTGCTCCATTTTGTATTGCCCGTGGGGTGAGAAAGATTTCGAGTTAGCCGAGACTAAAGTCTCTTCGGTAGAGTCCTCTTGTGGACAAATACCCCAACAACTAAGAAAGAAACTGCGAACAGGGTGATTATCCCGAGGTTTAACCAGGGCTGCCCGTTCCCTCCAAATGAAATCCGGACCAGATCTACGAAGTAGGTCAGTGGACTGAACCTGGAGATGACTCTTCCCCATCCAGGAAGGTTGCTTGCGGGAATGAAAACACCGCTTACAAATATAATCGGGAACTTTATCAACAAAGCAAGCATCATCACATCCGAAGTTGTATCCGTGGGCAGTGCCGACAGAGGATTCCGATGGCGGAGAAACAAAAGCTGGCCACGACTATTCCTAAAGCAAGCGGAAAGAAATGAACCAGGTTTAGGTTCAAAATAACGGCAATTATCGAAATCGGAATTGCAGAAAGCACGACTCCCGTTGCCGTAGAGGCCAGAATGTCCCCAAACAGCATTTCAGTTACGGTTAGGGGCATGGAGACCAGCCTCTCCAGGGTCTTGGTCCTCGTTTCCATGGGGGCAATTATGGGACTTATCGAGGTAGCTGTGAACCAGATGGCCATTCCGCCCAGACCGGAGATCAAGGTCAGCGGAGGCATTTCTCGCCCGATCAGAAAGGAAAAGAAAAAGAAGAAGGGAAGCAAGATTCCAAAGATTACTACAGGTCCCTTCCCGTAGTAGATACGTAAGTCCTTCCTGGCGATCGCAATCGATTTTCGCAGACTCGAGGGGTAATACATTTCTCCTCCTTGTCTGGCCCCCTAGTTGTTAGTTAGATGAGTAAAAGTCCCTTCCAGACTGGGTCCCGATGTATTCAACGAGAGGACTTTCAGTCCTTCTTCTCGAGCAAAGCCCACGACCTCTTCTATTATCGTCCCCGGATTCGGCCCGAAGAGCCGCCACTTGTCTCCTTCCTTTTCCAGTTCCTCCACGCCTTTTACAGCTTCCAGGTCTTCTGTCTCGAAGTTCATTGAGTCGAAACTGACCAGTATCGATTGAGTACTCTGGATTGTTGCCTTTAGCTTTTCCGGAGAATCAATCGCCGCTATTTTCCCCGGTTGATGACGGCAACACGGTCGCAGAGTCGATCCGCTTCGGCGATGTCCTGAGTTGTCAAAAAGATAGTTTTTCCTTCCTCGTTTAACTCTTTTATTCGATCCTTGATAAGCCTCTGGCTCTCCACGTCCAGCCCGGCCGTGGGTTCGTCCAGAAATAGTATCCCGGGATCGTTTATCAAAGCCATGGCCAGAATCAAGCGTTGCTTCATACCCTTGCTGAAACCTTTTACCTTGGAGTTCGCCCTGTCAAGCAATCCAAAAGTGTCAAGAAGCTCGTCCACTTTACCCTTTAATTCTTTTCCGGGGACCCCGTAGATCTCGCCGGCCAGGTTCATGTTTCCCCGCGCGGGCAGGTCGAGATAGGCGTTTGCTTCCTCGGGCGCTATTCCGATTTTTTTCTTGGCGGTAGTAGGGTTTTGAACCATGTCGACCCCTTCGATGGTGGCCGTTCCCGAGTTTGGCTTGATCACGCCGGTGATCATCCGCGTGGTCGTAGTTTTACCGGCTCCGTTGGGACCCAAAAAGCAGAATATCTCGCCCTATTCACGGATTTAGGGTCACCCGCCGACAAAATACTATAGCGATCGACTAAAGCATTGAACGTTTTCTTTGAACTTAATTGAAAGAGGTTTCGATAGTTTTCCCAGTTAAACCGGGGATTTAAGCCCAATCTAGTGGCAAATTACTAGGAATAAGGATGAGTGTTGACGGGAGTTCAAAGAGTGAGACCGGCTATTTGACCTTGAATATCGGGTGCGATCGATAGTCATTAATCGGGTTTGCTATTTGGAGGGGCCCGGCATATAATAAAGATGATTGGAATCATAATTATCTCGAAATAGATATTAACAAGGAGTGAATATAATGTACGGAGACCCAGGTGCACTATACGAAATAAAGAGAGAACAGGCATGTTCCACCGATTTATGTCGAAAAAAAGTGAGAAGAGAGTATTATCGAGGAGACGGGAAAGGAGATTCTCAGACGACCAGGGAGAGTTTGCTCTGTAAAATCAACCTCTGTTAGTGGTAAGTCAATTACCCCGCACCAAGGTGCGGGGCTTGTAAAAAACAAATTTGACAACAAACCTTGTTCTTTTACAAAAGAAGACCCAGCAGTCAATTCGCCCTGCTGTTTGATAATCGGTGCAAACACGACTTCAGTTCCGAATTGACTGCTGGAGGTAAACCAGCCGATTCCTCCCCAGGGCAAGCCCTGGGGCTTCCTCGGCAAGTTTTGGTGATTCCCTGCTTAAGCTCTGAAGATGGGACTGGCGGGATTTCCATTTGTCTAACCCCCGAGCGAAGTATATTGCTTTGGTCTGGGCGTTTATCCATGGGGGCCTTGTAGTTTTAATCGGTCTCCTCTAAGTTTTTGTCGCGGAAAATAGAATAGACCCAATAGAACAAAATCGGGGGGTATATGGTGACAAATCCAGTCTGGTTTACAGAAGCAACTGAAGAAGAAAGTAACGAGACGATCAGTCGGAAGTTAACCAATCTTTTCCAGCGGGTCTGGAAGGAGAATAGCTTTATCTCGGAGGAGGATTTCGTTCCAATCAAGATCCATTTTGGCGAGAAGAACAACACGGGCCATATCAAGCCCGGGTACTTAAAGGGTTTGGCGGAAGAACTGGAAGCCCGAGGGGCGAAGTCCTTTTTAACCGACACCAACACCCTCTATGAGGGGGAACGTTCCAACACGGTGGACCATTTGCACCAAGCCGCCCGCCACGACTTCACTCTGGAAGAGACCGGATTGCCCGTAGTGATCGCGGACGGCTTATTTTCGAAAAATTATGGGACAGTCCAGGTAAGCGGGGAGCATCTGAGCGAAGTTAAAGTGGCCCACGATATTCTCCGCGGGGACGCTTTTATCGCCTTGTCCCACGTTACCGGTCATCCAGTTACCTGCATGGGCGGTACCATTAAGAACGTAGGAATGGGCTGTGCCCCTCGAAGCGGTAAGCAACAGCAACATGCAAATGTCACCCCCGACCTCGATCAGGAGCCCTGTCGGGAATGCGGTCAATGTATCGAGTGGTGTCCGGTTGGTGCTTTAAGCCTTCCAGCCAGTGGAAAAGGTGTACAGATCGACCGGGAGCTCTGCTACGGCTGCGGAGAGTGTGTTGCTACCTGTCGCTTTGGGGCAATAAGCGTCTCCGCCGAAGGTTCCAGCCTGGGGTTACAGGAGAGGATGGCGGAGTACGCTCTGGGGACCCTGAGAAGTTTCGAGGACCATCTCCTTTTCTTCAACTTTTTAACGCATATTCAAAAGGGCTGCGATTGTTACAACGAAGAGATGGAGAAAACGGCCGAGGACCTCGGGATTCTGGCCTCTTTCGACCCCGTGGCCATTGATCAGGCGAGCGTGGATCTGGTCAACGAACAGGAAAGTAAGGACTTTTTCCCTTCTTTGTGGGAGGACTCGCTTGACTACAGACCCCAGCTGGAACACGCGGAAGAGATAGGTCTGGGTTCGCGGGGTTACGAGCTCCTGGAGATTTAATTGGATGGGCTACGACTACCTAATTATTTTTGGCCGGAAGAGACGTTCTGGTCCAGGAGAAGAGGTCCCAGCGCAGGATCCCTATCTAGCTTTGGCGAAATGACCCCCTTTTTCACGGCGAGCGAATCTCCCTTTTTGGTCAAAGATTTCTACCCGAGAAAGGTGGGTTAGATTGTGTACTCTTGAGTCTTTTCTCCCCCTCCGGTCTCGATCCTCTCCCGCAGCCGAC
>CAYZUF010000139.1:0-4006 GCA_964481645.1 uncultured Thermotogae bacterium | reverse complement strand
GAGCAGCTGGAGTGGATCGTCTAACTTTTTTGTCAATTATCCTCCAGAGCGGCCAGATTGGTTTCGAGCCGTTCCTTCTTCGCCAGAAACTCCTCTTTTTTGTCCTTCTCCTTGGAGACGACCTCCTCAGGGGCCTTGGTGAGGAAGTCTTCGTTGTTGAGCTTCTTCTCCGTCGATTCTAGGTTACTTTCCAGTTCGGATAGCTCTTTTTTTATCCTTTCCCGTTCCTCCTCGATATCGATCAGTCCTTCCAGGGGGACGAGTACTTCGGAGTCTTCTAGAACCCTCCTGGCACTGTTTTTCGGCCGCTCCAGATTTGTTCCTACCTCGATTTGGCCCACGGTGGCCAGTTCGGCGAAGTAGGAAGAATTTTCCTCGACCAGTTGACCCAGACCTTCCTCTTCGATATCGATTATCACCCGAATTTCTTTCCCCGTGGGTATATTCATCTCCCCTCTTACGTTTCTAATTGCTCTGATCATATTCTGGAGGGTGGCCAATTTACCCTCGACCTCCGGGTCCCTCAGGCCAGTTTCGACTTCGGGGAAATCCCTTTTCATCAGAGGGTCGGGACTTTCCGGTATTTTGTTCCAGATCTCTTCCGTAATGAAGGGAATAAATGGATGCAGTAGCTTGAGAGTTCCTCTTAGAGTATAGCTCAGGACCCCCCGGGCCGTCCGGTCACCGTCTTCGGAGTAGAGTCTGGGCTTGATTAGCTCCAGGTACCAGTCGCAGAAGTCGTTCCAGACGAAACTGTAAAGCCTGTTGGTGGCCGCCTTAAAGGAATAATCCCGCAGCTTCTCCTTTACTTCTTGGACCGTATAGGCGTACCGACTCAGGATCCACCTGTCTTCCAGGTGGAGGTTGTTCCGATCGGGAAGGTCGGGGGCTTCGCCTTCCAGGTGGGGCAGGGCGAAGCGGGCCGCATTCCAGAGCTTATTCAAGAAGTTGCGCCTGTCCTCGATCTCCCCTTCGGATAGCTTCATTCCCCGGCCCTTGGTCGTGGAGGAGGCCATGGCAAAGCGCACCGCGTCGGCACCGTATTCTTCTTTTAGTTCAAGCGGATCCAGGATATTCCCCTTGGAAGAACTCATTTTTTCTCCGTTCTCGTCCAGCACGAGAGGAGTCAGCAGGACCTGGTCGAAGGGGACCTCGTCCATGAAATGGAGGCTGGTCATTATCATTCTGGCCACGCAGAAGTAGATTATGTCGAATCCCGTGATGAGGAGGTCGGTGGGAAAGAAATAGTCCAGGTCTTCCGTCTCCTCGGGCCAGCCCATGACTGAAAACGGCCAGAGTGCTGAGCTGAACCAGGTATCCAGGACGTCCTTTTCCTGGGTTAAATCGGTGCTTCCACAGGAGCCACACTCTTCCGGCTGGTCCCTGCTGACCGTTATCCCCCCACAGTGGTCACAGTGCCAGGCGGGAATCCTGTGCCCCCACCAGAGCTGTCTGGAGATGCACCAGTCCTGGATGTTCTCCATCCACTCAAAATAGACCTTCTTCCACCGGTCCGGAATCAGTTCCACGTCGTCGTTCCTGACCGCTTCTATCGCGGGTCCGGCCAGGTCTTCCATTTCCACGAACCACTGTTCGGAGATGCTGGGTTCTACCACGGTTCCACAGCGCTGACAGTGGCCGATCGAGTGCTCGTAGTCCTCTATATCCTCCAGGTAACCTTCCTCTTTCAGGTCACCCACGATTTCTTCCCGTGCTTCGTACCTGTCTAGTCCTCGATACTTGCCTTCGAAGCTGATCGTGGCATCGTCGTCTATGACGGAAATGCTATCCAGATCGTGTCTTTCCCCGATTTCGAAGTCGGTGGGGTCGTGCGCGGGAGTCACTTTTAATATCCCGGAGCCAAATTCCGGATCGATAGCTTCGTCCTCTACAACCGGTAGTTCGCGCCCCACCAGGGGGAGGATCGCCTCCCGGCCGGCCAGCTGTTCCGCCCGCTCGTCGTCCGGGTGAATGGCGAGCCCGGTATCTCCCAGCATGGTCTCCGGCCTGGTAGTGGCGATGGTTACGGACTGGTCGGATTCTTTCAACGGGTAACTGATTCTGTATAATTTTCCTTCTTCTTCCGCGTGTTCGACCTCGATGTCCGAGAGGGCGGTGGAACAGCGGGGACACCAGTTGATGATGTATTTATCCCTGTAAATATAGCCTTCTTCGTAAAGCCGAACGAAGGCCTCTCTCACCGCGTTGGACAACCCTTCGTCGAGGGTAAAACGTTCCCTACTCCAGTCAGGGGAGGAGCCCAGAGCTTTTAGCTGATCCTTGATCTTCCCGCCGTACTCTTCTTTCCATTCCCAGACCCGCTGGACAAATTCCTCCCTGCCAAGATCGTGGCGGCTGAGGTTCTCCTCCGCCAGGTTCTTTTCCACCACGTTCTGGGTGGCAATCCCGGCGTGATCCATTCCCGGGAACCAGCAAGCTTCCTTGCCCCTCATCCTTTGATATCTGATAACGATGTCGTGGAGAGTGAACTGCAGGGCATGTCCCACGTGTAGCTCGCTGGTCACGTTGGGTGGAGGGATGGCCATGGAAAAAGGCTCTTTTTCCTCGTTAACCTCGGCGCGAAAGTAGCCGTTCTCCTCCCAGTAAGCGTAAATCCTATCCTCTACCTGGTCCGGTTCGTATCTTTTTGATAGTTCCATCTATTTTTCTCTCACCTACCTTACTTAGCTTCAGATTATGATATCAGTTGTCCCCGGTTCCATCAACGGGAGGAGGACCTTTGATTCGGTTTACCCGGTTCTAAATGCGGAAAGAGGGGATGAAGGGCGGAATTATAAGGCCTGAGAAAAGAGCCGTCCCTGGGTGTTGCCGAAATAGGCCGGGGAAAATCAATACTTTACCCTCCCTTGGCCCTCTGTCGTCACGGGCTTATCCGGAGGAATGGGGGTCAATCCCTGTAGACCTCCGGCCTCAAGCTCTGAAGGAGAGGTAATCTCTTCCTCACTTCTTCGACTTTATCCGGATCGATCTCGACGGTCAAAATCGTCTCAGCTTCCTCCGCCTGGACCAGAACTTCTCCCCACGGGTCCACTACCAGGGAATGACCGTAAGCTCGGTAACTACTATCCGGATTTCTCGCCGGGGAGGCTGCAACCACGAAGACCTGGTTGTCGATTGCCCGGGACCTGAGGAGCGGTTTCCAGTGGGCCGGTCCGGTGGTGGTGTTGAAGGCCGCCGGGAAAAAGATCATCCTGCTTCCCGCCCTGGTCATCCCCCGTATCAGCTCCGGGAAACGAAGGTCGTAGCAGATGGCTATCCCTGCTTTCCCGAAATCGGTTTCCACCACTGTCCGCTCGTCCCCCGCTCCCAGGTACTTGGCCTCGTCGAACTGGATTCTGCCCGGGTAGTTGACCCGGAATAGGTGAATTTTACGGTGTCTGCCGATCATCTCCCCGGTCGGATCAAAGATCGGAGAGGTATTGAACACCTTTCCGTCGGACTCTTCCGGCATCGAGCCGCCGACCACGTAACACCCGCAGTTCCGGGCAACCTCGGAGAGGAGTTCTGTAGTCGGGCCGGGTATCTCCTCCGCGAATTGGTCGAACCTTTCCGCTTCGTAGGGACAGTTGAACATCTCCGGCAAAACCAGGAAATCCGCTTCACGGATTGGCTCCTCTTTTGAAAATTCTTCCACCTTGGCCAGATTGGCGGATTTGTCCCCGATGACTTCCATTTGAAGGACCGCTAGTTTCATTCTTGACCTCCTCTGGAGAACATTTTCGCTGCTGGATATACCACTATTCTACTGATGAGCCACTCAAACTGGCCGACTCGGTCGACTCTTTGATTTCTTCGGAGATTATTTCTTCGGGCTGGTCCCTCTTTATCGTACTCTCCTTCCAGGAACCGGTGAGGAACCAGCTGAAAGCCATGATACCTCCCAGGAAGTTGCTGATAAAGAGGCCGAGCCAGATACCGTCCGCCCCCATGTTTATAAAAATCCTCCGCTGAATACCCCATAGCTTGCTGTGGGGATGAAAGCGGT
>CAYZUF010000138.1:0-4007 GCA_964481645.1 uncultured Thermotogae bacterium | reverse complement strand
AGGAAGGAGATGAGTATTACCTCCTTTTCCCTTCCCTGGAATCCGTCCACGGTCTTGATCTCCAGGTCTTCCTCCTGACGATAGGTGTTTAGTAGATCCACCTGGTCGTCGTAAGGCGATATGACGCCGATTTGCCTGGGGGTCAGGAAGTCAAGCAGTCGGTCGATTATTCGGTCCGTTACCTTCGCCTCGGAGGGGTTCTCCCGGGAGTGGGAACCGGGCCTCTGTCTTTCCTCTCCCTCCAGGGGAGCCGTATCGAGGAAGATCACGGGTTGCTCGGGGGCCAGGGCCCGAGCTAACCAGTCCGGGCCGTTTTTTCCGGGCTTGCTGTCTTCTCCTATAACACCCTTCAGAGTGTGGGTGGAGACGGAGCTATCCGCCCTCAATTTGCCTCCGTAAAAAGCCCGGTTCGAAAATTGCATGATCTCTTCGTTCATCCTGAACTGGGTTAGCAGCATTTCCGTGATCGAACTTCCCTCCCGGGCGACCAGTTTTTCGAAGGTGGTAACCTGGAGTTCGTCCTTTGCCTCCTCGGCCAGGATCGTAGGGGGAAGTTGTTTGTGATCGCCGGCCAGTATGGCTCGTTCCGCTTTGTTGAGCGGAATCAGACAGGACGGTTCCGTCGCCTGGGTGGCTTCGTCGATCACCGCGAAGTCGAAGCGCTGACCCTGGAGTAAACCTGAGCCCGCCGTGGAGTTGGTGGTACAGACGACGTCGGAATTCTCGATGATTTCCTCTATCGCTTCCTCCTCGAGCGCTTTACTCTCCTCGTAGAGCCGATCGATTTCCTCCTGTAAAGACAGCCAATTGGACATTTCCTTTATTTTCCCCCGGGAAACGCCCCTCGAGCCGGACCCTTTTTGTGCCAGCTGGTGGATCTGGGAGTCGCTCATCCCCCGGCGGTACCTACCGGAGGGGAATTGAAAAGACTCCTGTTTCTCCTGTAATTCTTCCGCCTCCTCCCTCAGTTCCCGCGATTTTTGGTATTTGGGGTTGTCCTGGATTTGATAATCCAGGCTGACCTCGCGCAGATAGGGGGTTACCCGGGCCGGATGTCCGACTCTGACCACTTGCAGATCTCTCTCGGTCAGGAATTCGACCATGTTGTCGACCGCGGTATTGGAGGCCGCCGTCGCCAGTATCTTGTTCTCCTTCCTTACCAGTTCCTCGCTGGCTCCGGCCAAGGTGGTGGTCTTTCCCGTACCCGGCGGGCCGTGAATGCAGAAGAACGGGTCCGCGTTCACACTCCTGCGCACCGCCTTCTCCTGTGATCGGTCCAGATCTTCGGCCCGGGGTTCGAAGTCGCCCGCTTTTACTTCTCCCGGAGAAGAAAGCCCGACCAGCGTTGCTGCCAGCTCTTTATTAAAGTGAAAGGGTAGTTCTTCCAGGGCATCCAGCATCCTTTGATAGGTTATGTCGTTTACGTAGAGGTCCAGGCGGAGCCCCTTCCCGAGGAGGAAATCATCCGTCGGAGGGTCGAAGGCTACGGTGAGGGAATAATTAGTCCCCTCCGCCACGGTTCCCGTCGGATTGTCATCCCGGAGAGGATCGTTTTTGGAGAGCATAACCAGGTCCCCGACGGCTAGCTCGTTTTCCGGCAGTTCCTCACCCTTTCGGTTTCGACTGAACTTGATCATTTGCTTGCCGCCGAGGTCTTCTCCCGCGTCTTTCCCCCGGAGATGAAGTAGGGCTCTGCCCAGCTTTTCCCGCTCCCTGCCGCTGGTGGTTCGTATCTCCTGCTCGTGTCTTTCCATCTCCTCTTCCCGTTCCAGCTGGACCAGCTCCTTACCCCGCCGGAGGTAGCCTTTCAGTTCTTCCCATTGATCCCGTTTCCACCGGGCAGTCTCCACCGACGCCGCCCCCACTGACCTTATTTTTTCCGGGGCGTAGGAATCTCGAGGTTCGTGTATTTCAACTTCTGCTGAAGGTTGTTCGTAGTTTACCTTCCCGATGGAATCGGGAGTTAAGTTAGTTTGGTTTACCAGAGCACCGATGATATCCCTGATTCCGGTATCGTGATTGAGCCCTGTAAGTAGGAGGTAGTGCATATTGCAAAAACTCGTTGGTCAGCTCCGGGAAAACGCCTTTGAGACCCCGATTAGGGGAAAGGTTGATTTACTAGAAAAGGCAAATTATACTTACCTTCCGGCCAGGGTGGCGGAATTGGCAGACGCGCGGGACTCAAAATCCCGTGGTCCGTTTGGACCGTGCGGGTTCGACTCCCGCCCTTGGCACCAGCTCTATATTGCCTTCTTTACTTTTCCACTCTTGATGCAATCCGTACAGACGGTTTTCTTGACCTTTTTCCCGTTTTCCCACACCTTGACGCTTTGCAAATTTGGCTTTCGTTTTCGGCTCGATCTTTGGTTGGAGTTGCTTACGTCGTTGCCAAAACTGGATCCTTTTCCACAGATTTCGCATTTGTTGGCCATAATTATCACCTTTTATTTTGTTTGTCGAAATTGATTTCGGCTATGGGGCGCTGGGCGTACAGGGGTTCCAACGAGGTAAGTTCGTCCTTCCCTTCTCCCAGTTCTTCCCCTAACAAAGCTACTTGAGCCCCGGAGGGATAGTTTAATTCTCCCTCCGCCAGCAAGGTGTTGTCAAAACTATACAGCTGCTCCCGATGACTGGATACCCCATCTCCGACCAGCAAAACCGGCCGAGAAGAGTCCTCGGCCCCCAGCTGGACGGTTATCGTCTCTTCCAGCTCCTCGATCGCTAGAGACTTTTCTTCTATCACTTTCTCCCCATGACCGTCAAAGCCGGCCAGGTAAACAAGATTCCTTCTATCTTTGATCAACGTGCATACGGATCCCGGGTAGTATTTGACCCTGCTAAAATAGCAGGTGGTGAGGGGGATTCCCACCAGGGGAACGTTCAACCCGTGAGAGAGCCCCTTTGCCGTACTGATGCCGATCCTCAGCCCGGTAAAGGAACCCGGTCCCCGTGATACGGCTATTTTATCGACTTCTTCTATCCCCAGGTTGACCCCATCCAGAAGTAAATCTATTGAGGTCAGTAACTTTTCTGACTGGCTCTCCCCGGCTTCAAAGATATACTCTCCCTTTACCCGGTCCCCATCCACCAGACCGATCGCGCCGATATCCGTGGAAGTATCAAATCCTAAGGTAAGCATATTGACGAAATTAACCCCGAAAACCCTCCAGCAGTCAGATGCAACCCCTTGCTACCAGTCCCACTGATGAAAACGTATTGACTCAACTATCCTTGCAGAGGGGAAAACCAGAAACGAAGAAGGATTGGTCAATTGTAATGGAACGGGCTGGGAGGTTCAACGACCTCGCCGGCGTGAAGCTCCTTTTCGAGGAGATAGCCCGAATTCCTACTCGAACTTTACCGCAGTTCCGTAGGCCAGAATTTCCGCGGCTCCCCCCATGGTCTGCGAGGTGGTAAACCGGACCTCTACGATCCCGTCCGCATCCATCTCCTCGGCCTCCGCGAACATTCGATCGATTGCCTCGTTTCTGGCGTCAGTTAGCATATCAGTATATTCTTTGATTTCTCCGCCTAAGAGATTTCTTATTCCGGCCAGGATATCTCTCCCCATGCCCCTGGCCCGGATGGTGTTCCCGCGGACGAGTCCCAGGGTTTGAGCGATCTCTTCTCCAGCAACCTCGCTGGTGGTATAATATTTCACGAATTTACCTCCTATATAGCTTGGTATAACTAATTCTCAGACTGCTCGATGTCGCAGCCGACCTACTCCGGAGAACCGTTTAGCCCCGGATAAGTCGGAATGCTTCAGTTACCATAGCTTACAAGATTATGCCCGATTTGCTTCGGATTGCAACCTCTCCTCGGGGGAGCTACAGTAGCAACAGCCGGGCCGAGACCGACTCCTCTTGGTTGGTCAGAGGAAACTGGCATCCTGGCCCCGAAATCTCTTTTGTTGAAATAGTGTGAACCTTGTGATAACATTTTTTCACTCAAAAGAATAGACAAAAGGAGAGGTTTTACCGTGGAAATCACTAGAGTCGAAATAA
>CAYZUF010000137.1:0-4024 GCA_964481645.1 uncultured Thermotogae bacterium | reverse complement strand
GGCCTGGATAACCGTCTCCCCGCCGGTAACGTTATCCCCGCCCGCCCAGACGCCCTGGCGCGTGGTCCGGCCCGAAGCATTGGTCTTTATCGTTCCCCCATCGCCGGTCTCCAGCCCTTCAGTCGTCCTGGGAACCAGGGGATGAGGAGAAGTACCTATGGCGATAATTACGTTGTCCACGGGAACCTCGAACTCCGTTCCTTCCATGGGCACCGGCCGGGGACGACCGGAGCTGTCCGGCTCACCCAGTTCCATCTTCACGCACTCGACTTTCTTCACCTTGCCGCGCTCTCCTTTAAACCGGGTCGGATTTCTCAGCAGACGGAAATCCACACCTTCTTCCCTGGCATGGCATATCTCCTCGTTTCGGGCCGGCATTTCGCCTTCCGACCTGCGATATATCACCATAGACGATTCCGCCCCCAGTCTGAGCGCGGTCCTGGCCGAGTCCATGGCTACGTTCCCCCCGTCGATAGTGGCTACTCTCTCTCCTATCTTTACCGGCGTGTCGTATTCGGGGAACTTGAAGGCCTTCATCAGGTTGACCCGGGTCAAGAATTCGTTGGCTGAGTAAATCCCATTGAGGTTCTCTCCTGGCAGATCCAGGAAATAGGGGAGTCCGGCCCCTGTCCCCAGGAAGACAGCGTCGTACCCTTTCACCCTGTTCCCTTCGAGCAGGTCGTCGACGGTAAAGAGTCGACCGACCACCGTATTCGTCTCTATCTCCACGCCCATTTCCTTCAGGTTCTCCACTTCACCGGCAACGATCTCGTTGGGTAGGCGGAATTCCGGTATACCGTAGACCAGGACTCCCCCCGGCCGGTGGAACTGTTCAAATACGGTAACCTCGTATCCCAGTTTCCTTAAATCCGAAGCTGCGGTCAATCCGGCGGGGCCAGAGCCGACTATCGCTATCCGACCCTCTCGCCGGTCCCCGAGGGAAGTACCGACCGAACTGTTCTCCCTCTCCCAATCCGCAGCAAATCGCTCCAGTCTTCCGATGGAAACAGGCTCGAAGCTTTCCCCCAGGGTACAGACCTGCTGACATTGCTCCTCCTGTGGGCAGACCCTTCCACAGACGGCGGGCAGGTTGTTGGTCTCCTTGATCGTATCAATCGCCCCCTGGAAGTCTTCGGCCTTTATCTGAGCGATAAACTTCGGTATATCTACCCCCACCGGACATCCCTCGACGCAGGGAGCCGGGTCACACTGGAGACATCGATCCGCCTCCTCCAGGGCCTCCTTCCTTCCGTATCCAAGTGGAACCTCGTCGAAATTCCGAACCCGTTCGGAAGGGTCCTGCTGGGGCATGGGTACGGGCTCTTCTCTGACACTCATCCTCTATCCTCCTCCAGGTATTCCTCCAGAGCGCATTCCTCTTTTTCTTCGTAGGTCCGGATCCGCTGTGCCAGCAGGTCGAAGTCGACCGCACGGGCCTCGAACTCCGGTCCGTCCACGCAGGCAAACTTCGCCTCGCCGTCTACTTCCACCCGACAACCCCCACACATACCGGTTCCGTCCACCATGATGGTATTCAGGCTGACTATAAGCTCGGTATCGTATTTCTCGGCCACCTCCCCGCAGGCTTTCATCATCATCACAGGTCCGATGGCCCACGACCTGTCCAGATCCTCCTCCTTGAGCAGGTCTTCAAAGGCCTGGCTCGTAAACCCCTTCCTGCCCGCCGAGCCATCGTCGGTGGTCACCATCAACCGATCGCTAATTCCGGCTATCCTCTCCCGATAGAAGAGCTGCTCCTCCGATCGCGCTCCTATGACCGAAACGACGTAATTTCCCGCTTCCTGAAGTGCTCTGGCTATCGGGTATATCAAAGCTATTCCCACCCCGCCCCCGATTACTGCCACGGACCCGAAGTTGTCGATCCGGGATGGATTCCCGAGCGGACCCACCAGGTCGTGGATCCGGTCCCCCGGGGAAAACTCCCGATTCAACTCCATCGTGGATTTTCCCGCGGATTGCACGACTACGGTAATGGATCCCCGTCCGGGATCGGAGTCAGCAACTGTAAGCGGAATCCTCTCTCCCTTCTCGTGGAGCCGTAATATTACGAACTGACCCGGCTCGCTGGCCTCCGCGATGAGGGGGGCTTCCAGTTCGTATTCCATGATACCCTCGGCCACCCTCCTCTTCTCGAAAATTTTGGTCATAATCCTCCTGAAGTCAATAGATAAAATTATCTCTCGCTCGATGACGGGCAAAGTGTAAGCTAATTCACAGGAACGGGCAATCCTCCGGTCCCCACATAGGGAAAAGGACCCAGTAGAGGAGACAATTCGGAAGAAGTCCGACGGAGAGGTCCAAAAAAGTAGGATCCGCCCAGGACTTTGCATTAAGGTTAACGATATGGCGAAAAAGCTGCGCGGAAGGAGGCTAAACCAACGCAGCAAAACACCATATCCCTTGCCCAGGCGGACCCGTGGTGGGTATATCCCCTTAAATCCAACTAAATCTTCTTCGAAAATATTATACCTACTGAATCAAATAAAATCCAGACCAATTTCGTCCCATTTTTCTGAGCCCCCTGTCCCCGGCAATAGCCCCGACCTCAAGGCTAGTTGACTTATCAGCCCGGGGAAGTTACTTTATTATGTAACTCATGAATAACCCTCAACTTATCAACGACAGGATAATTTCCCTCGGAGTCTGCGGGGTCCGGACGGTCTACAAAGGGGTCGACCTTTTGGAACGGCTGCGGAGCCTGGGGGCGGGGGTCCGGGTATACCTCGACGGGGAAGCGGAGAAGTTCGTCACCCCGCTTACCTTCGAGAGTATCTCCGGCAACGAGGTGATGACTGAAACTCCCGGTGGCTCTCTCGGGGGAAGTGGGTCGGGGATCGACCCCGTCGAGAGCGATATCACGGTCATTGCGCCCGCATCCTTCAGCTTTATTGGAAAGCTTGCCTCGGAGCTGGGCACAGATATTCTCACCGAATTGGCGTCTAATTCGGACCACCCGGCCCTCCTCGCCCCGGCGATGAATCGGAACCTGTACTCCAGTCGGACTGTTCGGTCCCACCTGGAGCAGCTCGAGAGTCGAGGGTTCGATTTCGTGGAACCAAAGCCCTGGGGGGCGGCAACGGAGAGAGACCGTGATTTTCCTCTTGCCATCGTACCCGAACGGATCATCGGAAAGATCGGTGAAATCGTGGGAAAGGACCGGTTATTGGAAAACAAGAAGGTTCTGATTACCTCGGGACCGACCAGAGAAGCGTTTGGACCGGGAAGTTATGGAACGGGGCGGTCTCAACAAACGCTGGGCTACCTGCTCAGCAAGCAAGCCCGGCAAATGGGTGCGGAGGTTCTGCTGGTCAGTGGTCCAACGGAACAGGTCCCACCCTCCGGCGTGGGGGTAGTCTGGGTAAGAACCCTGGAGGAGCTGGATAAACTGCTTGTCCGTGAGTTACCTAATCACGACCTTATCCTGATGGCTGGAGCGGCATCGGACTGGGAGACCAGGAAGGAAACTCTCCTTCCTAGAGAAGAAAAGACGAAGAGATTCAACCTGGACTTTGAGAAGGCGCCGGATGTACTAAGAAAACTGGGTAAGCCCAAAGAAAGAGAACAAGTTTTGGTTTCACTAGATTTCAACCCGAAGAGTGATAACAGCAACTTGGGAGAGAAAATGGAAGTCAACGACCTAGACGCGTATTTCTGCGGAGTCGAGGAAGAAGATTCTGCATCCGTCAGTTCTGGCTCGTTTTCCGGCAAACTTTTCTTTAACTCAGGAAATAACATAACCTTCCAAGCCCAAAACAGTTCCCAGCTCTCTCGAAAGATAGTAAGGGAACTGGGGAAAGTGTTTTTCAACCCCCTACCCACGGATAGCTAACCTTGCAAAAGTGGTTCCCGAAGTTTCCCTTAATGGCAAACCAGGATCAGCTCTGATCCGCCTTCAAATAATTCATCTGGACGACTGGATAACTCCTCTCCCTTGGCAAATCCTACACATATTTCTCAGCTAAATCGTTTATCAGCTCGACGACTGAAAAATCCTGTCACGAGT
>CAYZUF010000136.1:0-4076 GCA_964481645.1 uncultured Thermotogae bacterium | reverse complement strand
ATTTTGAAGTAACCGAGGGCGAGATTTTTGGTTTCCTCGGACCCAACGGAGCCGGGAAGACGACGACCATCAAGATGCTTTGTGGCCTCCTGGCTCCAACTTCAGGGATTGCCCGTATCGCGGGAATGGACGTGGCGAAGAATCCGATGAATATCAGGAAACAGATTGGCCTCGTCTTTCAAACTTCCAGCCTGGACGACAGATTAACCGGCCGGGAAAACCTTAGTTTTCATAGCCGGCTCTACAACGTGGAGAGATCTCTGGAAGAGAAAAGGATAGCGGAGTTAAGCGAAAGAGTCGGTCTTGCCGATAGGCTGGGTGAACAGGTCAAAAACTATTCCGGAGGAATGAAGAGACGGCTGGAGCTGATCCGAGGACTGATCCATCATCCCCGGGTTCTTTTTCTGGACGAGCCGACGCTGGGACTGGACCCCCAGACTAGAAGCTATATCTGGAGATATATTCAGGAGCTAAAAAGGAAGGAGGATATCAGTATATTTTTGACCACCCATTATATGGACGAAGTGGAACTGGCCGGCAGGGCCGCGATAATCGACGAAGGAGAAATTATAGCGCTGGACACGGTTGAAGGGTTGAAGGACCAGCTCGGAGGAGACCTAATTTACCTGGAAACCGAAGACAACGAAAGTTCGAAGCGGAGGCTGGAGGAGGAGTTCGACCTGAAAGTCGAGCGGATGGATTCAAAGCTCAAGCTTACGGTCAACAAGGGAGAGGAAATGATTCCCCGATTAACCCAGGTTCTTTCCGAACACATAAAATCCATTAACCTCCACGAACCCACAATGGATGACGTCTTTTTACACCTTACGGGGAAAGAAATAAGGGAATCCGGGCCGGAAGACAGTTCAGCGGAAAAGAGGATGATGCATTAATGACCACTTTAAAGCATATGGCGATAATCTGGTACAGAGAAATTTTGCGTTACTGGCGAGACAAACCGAGGATAGTCGGATCGCTGGCCATGCCTTTCTTCTTCCTGATCATATTTGGATCCGGTCTCTCATCCTCAATCGGCCAGATGATGGGAGAAGCAGGAGACTTCGGTATCGACTTCAAGAAATTTATGTTTCCCGGTATTATAGGGATGACCACCCTCTTCACCTCCATGTTTTCCGGACTTTCCATCGTCCGGGATAGAGAATACGGCTTCCTGAAAGAGATCCTTGTGGCTCCGGTGGAAAGGATGGCAGTGGCCGGGGGGAAGATCCTCGGGGGGAGTACTGTAACCATGATTCAGGCCACCCTATTGCTGGTATTTGCCCCCCTGGTCGGTATCGCCATCACTCCGGTCCTGGTGCTTAAAATCTGGGGTTTAGTCTTTCTGGGCTCTCTGGCTTTCACCAGCCTGGGAACGTTCGTGGGGACGAAGCTGGATTCCGCGGAAGGCTTCCAGATGGTGATGAACTTTCTGATCATGCCCATGTTCTTCCTCAGTGGAGCTTTCTTCCCGCTGAAAGATATTCCCACCTGGATGGCCGGACTAGTCCGGGTTAATCCGTTTTCCTATATCGTAGATTCGATGAGGCAGTTGTTTTTCCTGTCCATGGGATTACCGCCGGCGATGATGGATAGGCTACCGGAATTCGGGCTTGGAATCTCTCTGTTTGAGGTCAGGGTGACTATCCTAATGGATATAGGGATCATGGCTTTTCTCTCTCTAAGCCTGGCTACCCTGGCGGTGAGAAGTTTTCATCGGATGGAATGACCCGACACTCTTAGAAACGAGAACCACCAGCTCAATTGGACACTAAATTCCGGGAAAGGGAGTATTGGTTTATTGACAATCTATGAGAGGATTTACAATTATATGGATGGAGGCTCCAATTGAATGCTGAACCGCTCGGCCTACGCTAAGATCTCTCTGAGCCATTACCAGGTAACTTGGGACTTGCCCAGTACTTTCGATAAATGTGAAGAGTTGGCAACCTAAACTTGTCCTTTCGCTACCCGCTAGAGCTAATATAAGCCGAAAACCTCCGGGCTCCGGGCCCGAGAAATTTCCGACTCGCGTGCTCAAACTGGTGCCTTAATGATGGGGGATTTCACTTCAGTGATTATAACTCTTAAACAGTTGGTCTGAGTTGGTTATGGAAATATCCCTCACCAGCACCTAGATTGCTATTGAAGTCAAAGTGGCTGTCAATTTACAGCTGATATTTAACTTGTAGATTATTCAGATTTTGTTTATCCATAGCAATCTAGGTGCTGGTCGGTCAGACATGTGCGCCGCGTCGCTGGAATTTTCTCGGCCCGGAGCCCTCGACAGCAAAAGGCCAATATAATGAACGCACGACTTCCGGCCGCTAGCTCCTAGTGCTTATTTATAAAGAGACCCCCGGAAGCCTGCAATCTTTGAACTTCTCACCTCAGGTGGTAAAATGACCTCGGTGACCAGTCATCGTGCCTAAAGAAAACAAAAAAACGCCCTTCCTCATAGCAATTTCTTACCTGGCTGCTTTCGTTTTTATCCGGTTAATGGTCATACTGGCGGGTTCCGCCAATAGCGAAATCGCTCAGATAGTCAAGGGCGGGTCAACCCTGACCCACTTTTACATCGGAAGAAATATAATCCTCTTCGGCTATCACATCCACCATTTCTACTTCGGTATCCTCTTTATGGGAATAGCAGGGTGGCTGGCGATAGCCGGGAGCACCAATATCCGCAAGGAAAAGCTCGCCCTGGTCTACGGAGCTGGCCTCGGACTGCTAATGGACGAGATAGGGCTTCTCCTGACCTGGGGCGATTACGCCTCCAGCCTCAGTTATTTGCTCGGAGTATTTCTGCTGGGGATAATCCTCAGCCTTATCTACTTTCCCAGGTTCTGGAAAAGTTTCCACGACAATATATCCTGGGCTAGGTATCCCCTCTCCCTGCTAAACAGGGCGTCGGAAAGGGTTATCGACCTTGCCGACAGAGTTATCGGGAGCGAATCAAAGGACGAGTAGGCTTCTTCCCTTATTTTCTGGATCTAGTCGTCACCAGATACACCATGAAAAAAGCAAACAGGATAAAAACAAGCCCACCTGCGACCAGCCCTATACCGATACCTTTTATCATGGGTACTTTAACCCCGATCTCTCCGCTGATATCGAGACCCCTGGAAGCATCGTGATTCATAAGAGCAATGGAGTATCGGCCTTCTTCTACGCCCCAGCGCAGCACCTGGGTGCCGCTACCGACCGTCGACGTGGTCCAGAAGTTCTTCTCGGTAGGCGGTTCGGACGGTGCATCGCCCGGAAACTCCCTGTAGGAAATGCTCGGCGAACCAAACGGATTATTGATATTCAATTCCCTGATTTCGTCGTAAGCAACCCCGTTCAGATAACCCAATAGGTCGCTTTCCTCCGCTATGCCGATGAACGTCTTCTTTACCCTGTTGTTGCTTGCGGTAAGTTTCACCTTGACCAGATTCGACCAGTCGAAGAACCAGGTTGGACCGAACTCTATACGAGCCGGATAGGTGGTCACCCCGTAAGAATTGCGTTCGATGTCCATCGTTCTGGTAGTGTAATACCCTTCGGCGTCCCTGAGGAAAGTATTGGACCACATAAGGGCCCCGCCGCCGGCAACCAACCCCAATCCTATCAACAAAATGAATACGGAAACAATTACTAGAACTATTCTACCGCCACTCATAATTTTCCTCCCCTTAAACGTAACCGCCTATTCCCAGCCAGTAAAGTCGAACGCCGGGTACTGGTCCGTTATCAGCAGAAAAGCGTAAGCCAGCACCCGGAGGTTCCAGTGGAACACGTTGACCACGAAGTCGAACAGTCCCCTCGGATATCTCCCGGTAAACAGTATAGAGAACCAGGCGAGGATGACCACCATAGTGCTGGCTATATTGAGGAAGAAAAGAATCACGTAGTGCGGTATTGCCAGAAACCACTTGATCAGAGGCATCCACGGGGTCAATTCCTCCGAGACATCCGGATAGTGCAAATCGAGGTGGACGCCCTGTTCATCGTCCGTAGAGGGATAAGTGTCCGTCAATAGAGCCAGATACCAAAAGACCCTGGCCCCGAACCTGGCCTTGTTGAGATTCCAGTCGAAC
>CAYZUF010000135.1:0-4094 GCA_964481645.1 uncultured Thermotogae bacterium | reverse complement strand
CAGCCGAGGCCGTATTGATGGCTCAGGAGTATCTGGGTAAAGACAAAGTTATCGTTAGCGAGACCTTGAACCCTCGCTACAGGGAGGTAATCGAAACTTACCTGCCGCTGGAGGAGAAGCAGGTTATCGAACTCGGTACCAGGGACGGACGGATCGACAGGATTCAATTAGATGAGATATTGTCCAGCGAAGATTCGGTTGCGGGGCTGGTTGTCCAGTCCCCCAATTATCTGGGGATTGTCGAAGACCTTGGTGGACTGAAGGAGATGCTGGACGATTCGTTCCTGGTCGTGAGTTCTAATCCGATATCTCTCGGTTTACTGGAGCCACCGGGGAAGTTTGGTGCCGACATAGTGGTGGGTGAAGGTCAACCTCTGGGCAATCCAATAAATTTCGGGGGTCCGCTATTGGGTCTTTTTGCCACCAGGAAGGATTACTTACGCTACCTGCCGGGTAGGGTTTCCGGTAAGACGGTCGATAGAGAGGGAAACGAAGGTTACGTCATGGCTCTACAGACGCGGGAGCAGCACATAAAAAGGGAAAGAGCTACGTCCAATATCTGTACCAACCAGGCCCTGAATGCCCTGGCGGCCACCGTCTATCTGGCCACTCTCGGCCCCTCGGGACTTAAATCCCTTGCAGAGATTAACTGGGACAAAGCCCATTACCTTGCGGACGAACTCACGGATTTGCCCGGGGTTGAACTGGCCTGGAACCAACCGTTCTTTAACGAGTTTGCGATCGAGGTACCGGGTGACCCCTGCGATATCTGGGAGAAGATGAAGGAGAATGGTATAGACCTTCTTCACCCCGACAACCTGAAAGAGGCGGGGTGGGAAGACCTCCTGCTGGTTGCGGTTACGGAAAAGGTGAAGAAGGACGGTTTGGACCATTTCGTTGATTTGATGAGGAGCGAGGTGGAATAGAGATGGCCACGATCTTCGATAAAAGCGAGCAAGGCAAGACGGGCACTTCCTTTAAAGAGGAGTCCTTTGCTGAAGTAACCCCTGAGGAGGAACTCGACGACAAGTTATTGAGGTCGGACGAGCCAGGTCTTCCAGAAGTCAGCCAGCCAGAGCTTATTCGGCATTATACCGAACTCTCGAAGAAGAACTACGGCGTGGACGACGGGTTATATCCACTTGGCTCCTGTACAATGAAGCACAATCCGAAGCCCATGGAGGATCTGGCAAAGGATTCCCGATTTGGGAATCACCATCCACTTGCTTCGGAAGACCTGGTTCAGGGCAACCTGGAATTGATGTACGAGCTTGGAGAGATGCTGAAGAGTATCTCCGGAATGGCCGGTATTTCGCTTCAACCGGCAGCTGGTGCTCACGGGGAGCTCACCGGTATGCTCATGATTCGGAAGTATCACGAGGATAACGGTGAACTGGACCAGCGAAGAGAAATATTGCTTCCCGATTCCTCCCACGGAACGAATCCGGCCTCGGCGGCAGTAGCTGGTTTCGACGCGGTGGAGGTAGAATCAAATGAAGAAGGGGCTGTGGATCTTAAACAACTTAGGAGTGCAGTTGGAGACGCTACGGCGGGAATTATGCTCACCGTTCCCAATACGCTGGGTATTTTTGAAACGGATATTACCGAGATAGCGAAGATCGTTCACGACGCCGGGGGTTTGTGTTACTTCGATGGAGCTAACCTCAACGCTTTCCTGGGCAGGGTCCGGCCCGGAGATATAGGTATGGATATTACCCACTTCAATTTACACAAGACGTTTAGCACGCCGCACGGGGGCGGTGGACCGGGGGCAGGACCGGTTGGAGTTAAGCAGGAACTGGTTCCTTACCTGCCCGTGCCGACCGTTGAGAAGAACGAGGATGGCTACGAATTCTCTTACGACAAAACGCGATCTATAGGTAAGGTCAATAGTTTTTCCGGTCCATTTGGAATAATGGTTAAAGCTTACAGTTATATTAAAGCCCTGGGGGACGAAGGTTTAAGAGAAGTTAGCGGGAACGCCGTGCTTAACGCAAACTATCTCAAAGAGCAGCTGAAGGACGCGTACAGAGTTGCCTACGAAGGGCTCTGTAAACACGAATTCGTGCTCAGCGGGAGTGGGGTGGGAGAGGGAGTTAAAACGGTGGATATCGCCAAGAGACTCCTGGACTACGGATACCATCCGCCGACCGTCTACTTCCCGCTAATCGTTAAAGAGGCGTTAATGGTTGAACCAACTGAGACGGAATCCAAAGAGGCTCTGGATGAATTTGCAGAAGCGTTGCTTAGTATTGCGGAGGAGGCTTCGGAGGATCCCGAATTGCTCCACGAAGCTCCGAAGACCACCCCGGTGGGCAGGCTGGATGAGACAAAAGCCGCCCGCGAACCAGTTTTAAGATGGAGAACTGAAGACGAGGAGTAGGCTAAAATTTCTTATCGACTTAAATAATAATTCCGCCGTTTGACGTCTGAGCGGTAGGACGCTAGAGAAAGAGGAACTTCCTGAAAGGAAAACCTGAAATCTGGAGGTAAAGATCTATGTTTTTGACAATTGGTGAATTAATCAATTCCACGAGGGACGAAGTTAAGCAGGCTCTTAAGGAAAAGGACGAAGAACTAATTCGAAAGCTAGCCCGGGAACAATCGGAGTCCGGGGCGGATGTAGTTGACCTCAATGCCGGGGAATCGATGGAAGACGAGCAGTCCGACATGGATTGGCTCATCGATCTAGTCGAGGACGAAGTCGATGACGTCAGAATATGTATAGATACGCCGGACCCGGAAGTGCTGGAGTTCGCCCTGGAGAAGGTCGAAAACAGGCCGGTAATCAACTCCATAAGCAACGAAGAGGACAAAGCAAGGGCTCGAGAAGTAGCGGCCGATTCCGACGCCGAGATAATTGGTCTAGCGATGGGGGAAGAGGGAATGCCCGAGACGGTGGAAGACAGGTTAAACGAGACGGAAGCGCTGCTGGAGAAGTGCGACGGCCTGGGGATAGATAAGAACCGGCTTTATATCGACGTTATAGCCATGACGATAGGGAGTAACCAGGAACAGGGGCAGTACGTAATAGATTCGGTCAGGGAAATTAAGGAGAAATTCGGGGTAAAAACAAATATCGGGCTAAGCAATATGTCCTTTGGTCTTCCGGACAGAGCACTTATCAACAGAACCGTTTTTGCCATGTTACTGGTGGCGGGGCTTGACGCTGCTCTGATCGATCCAACCGATAAGCCCATGATGGATACGCTAAAGGCTGCCGAAGCTCTTCTGGGCGTGGACAAAAATTGTCTGAACTACCTTAAATACAAAAGGGGCAATTAGTCGAATTTCAGGTCGGTACCCGTGGTGGCGGTCCGAAAAACCCGCTGGACAAAAAACAAAGGACCTTGATCGATTTTCATTCAAACAGGAGGTATATAATGAAAAGCGATATTGAAATCGCTCAATCGGCGGACGTAAAGCCAATAAAGGAAATTGCGAAGAAAGTAGGGCTAAATAGAGACGAACTTGAACTTTATGGCGATTACAAGGCAAAAGTCAAACTGGACGCTTACGAGGAGAGAAAGGACGAACCGGACGGCAAGTATATCGACGTGACCGCTATCCAGCCGACTCCCCTCGGCGAAGGAAAGACCACTACGAATATCGGACTGACCCAGGCTCTGGGGAAGATCGGAAAGAAAGTGATGACTGCAATTCGCCAGCCCTCCCAGGGTCCGACATTCGGCATCAAGGGGGGAGCAGCTGGAGGGGGCTACTCTCAGGTAATCCCCATGGAGGACTTCAACCTCCACCTTACCGGAGATATTCACGCCATAGGAGCTGCCCACAACCTCATAGCGGCCGCGCTTGACGCCCGGATGATGCACGAGCGGAACTACTCGGACGGAGCGTGGAAAGAGAAGGGTAAAGAGAAGTTGGATATCAATCCATACTCCGTAACGTGGAATAGAGTTGTTGACATCAACGACCGGGCCCTGCGAAATATAAACGTCGGTCTTGGAGGCAAGTGGGACGGTTACCCCAGAGAAAGTGCTTTCGACATAACCGTCGCTTCTGAGCTAATGGCAATCCTCGGGCTGACGGACGGGCTGCAGGACCTCAGAGAGAGAATCGGTAGGATGGTCCTC
>CAYZUF010000134.1:0-4101 GCA_964481645.1 uncultured Thermotogae bacterium | reverse complement strand
CCCCAGAAACAACCTTATCCCTCCTGGAACGATTCCACGATCTTCCGGTAATTTTCTTCGTCCCCCAGCACGTCCACTCCAGCCATTGCCAGAGCCTTTGCCGCGGTCAAGGTGGCGGAGTAACCGGCGTCGGAGTTGGCTGCTTCCGCAAAAGCCTTCGAGTGAGATGGCGTATCTTCCTCAGTAATCCTAATGTAAGGATGGACCGCAGGGATCTTCTGGCTTACGTCACCCATGTCGGTCGACCCCACGCCGCCTTCGTAGTCCTCGACTTCTTCGCCAAGCGCTTCGAAATTTTCCTTTACCAGGTTGGCAAGCACGGGATTTGGCTCCATCGGTTGATAGGCGTGGCCCTCTTCGGTTATCTCTAGTTCGGCTCCTGTAGCAAGCGCTCCAGCTCGGGCACAGTCCTTTACCTTCTCCAGCAATTCCTCCAGATCCGAAGGCTCCGCAGCCCGAACGTAGAAGTAGGCCGAAGCGTGTTCGGGTACTATATTGGGTTTCTCTCCTCCGTCAGTAATTATTCCGTGAATACGGGAACTCTCCTTCGTGTGCTCCCTCAGGGCGTTTATATTGTTGAAGGTCGCTATCACCGCGTCCAGAGCGTTAATTCCCTCCTCGGGTTGAGCCGAAGCGTGAGCTGCCTCACCGTAAAAATCCAGCTCGAGCTCCTGGACTCCCAGACTTCCCCTGTTCACCAGGGTCCGGTCCGAGGGATGGACCATCATAGCCACGTCTACCTCGTCGAATATGCCGGCCTCGATTAGCTCCACCTTTCCCCCACCCCCTTCCTCCCCGGGGGTGCCAATGACCAAAAGTTGACCGTCCAATCTATCCATCACCGAACAGAGACCCAGTCCCGCCCCCACACCGATGCCAGCAATAAGGTTATGACCGCAGGCATGCCCTAGCCCGGGAAGAGCGTCGTACTCGCTCAGGAAGGCCACTGTTGGTCCTTCTCCTCCATGGGGACAGCGAGCGAGGAAGGCGGTCTCCAGCCCACCTATCCCGCTCGTTACCGAAAATCCTTTCTCCTTCAGGATATGGGTCAACCAGTTCCTGGCCTTCGTTTCCTCGAACTTCAACTCGGGGTTCTCGAAGATCCGTTCCCCCAGCTCCCGCAGTTCCCCGGAAAGTGCCCCCAGCTCTTTTTTTACCTCTTCCTTCAAAGAATTCAACTCTGCTGACATATTATCACCGACTTACGAAGTTTTCGCTGGACCGCCGTCAAAATCAGGAAATTGTCTTCAGTTCCGGTCTAATTTGCAAGCGAAAAGCTCGTCGCTTGCTAGGATAAAAGATTAGAACCCAAATTACCGGAGAAAGACCATAGCTCCGCCGTGAACCACCTCGGACGAAGACGGGAGAAAGAAGAGATCAACCCAGGTAGTAAACCAGCTGTTCCAGCTCCTTGGTAATATCCACCTGAGCCAGCTGGACACCTTCAGGAATATCCAGCAGGGTGGGGGCAAAATTCAACAGGCCGGTGATCCCACCTTCTACCAGCTTATCGGCAACCTCCTGCGCGGAAGGGGCCGGTACCGCAATGATTCCAAGCTTTACGTCTTCCTCGGAGACCCTGTCCACCAAAGTGGAGACGTCTTCTACTTTAACCCCGTGAATCTCTCTACCCACCAGCTGAGAATCCCTATCGAAAGCCATGGTTACCTCGAAGACCCGCTGATCGAACCCGGAGTAAGTGAGAAGAGCGGACCCGATATTACCGACGCCGACCAAGGCCATCTTCCACCGGCTATCCAGATTTAGAATCCTGCGAATCTGAGAAGCAAGCGCCTCCGTCTTGTAGCCGACGCCGCGAGTGCCGAAGTCCCCAAAGTAAGATAGGTCCTTTCTCACCTGGGCCGAATTCAGGTTGAGCCGATCGGAAAACTTTTCCGAAGAGATGTTTTCCTTTCCCTGATCTGTCAGTTTGTTCAAGCACCGCAGGTACAAAGGGAGACGGTCGATGGTCTCTTTTGGTATTCTTCTCTCTTTCATCTAGAGCTCCTCTCTTCAATACCTCCTCTAGTTTTTGCGCCGGACCTTAACAATAATTATAAGGATAACTCCCGAGAGGGCAAATATACTGGAATAACCGGGGCTTTGTTATCACAGTAACGCGGCTCCCCCTCACTTTGCAAAGAATTCCCAGTTCTAATATCCTTAATTGAAAATTCAAGGAGGTGCTTTCCGCATGCACGAGAAACTGTTCACTCCGGGACCGACCGAAGTCAGATGGGAATTGTTGCAAGAGCTCTCCACCCCCCAGGTACACCACAGGACGGAAGAATTTAGCGAGATATACGACGATATCCAACCCAGACTGCAAAAACTCCTTTATACGGATAATCCGGTTTTCCTGTTCACCTCTTCCTCCACCGGTGCGATGGAATCGGCAGTGACCAACGCGGTCAAGAAGAAGTGTTTAACAGTCTCAAACGGAGCGTTTTCGGAACGCTGGCACAAGATTACCAAGAATAACGGAGTCCCTGCGGAGATCCTGAAACAGGAATGGGGGAAACCGGTGACCCCGGAGATGGTGGACGATAAACTACAAACCGGTGAATACGACGCAGTTACCATGGTTTTTAACGAGACGTCCACCGGGATGATGAATCCCGTGGCCGAGGTGGGAAAGGTGGTAAATAACTACGACGAGGTCATGTTCCTGGTGGACGCCGTATCCGGAATGGCCGGAGCAAAAATCGAAGTCGACGCCTGGGGTATAGACATGTGTCTGGCCGGAGTCCAGAAAGCGTTTGGTCTACCCTCCGGACTGGCCGTTGCCTCGGTCAGTGACAGGTTGCTGGAGCGAGCGGAGGAGGTCGCGCCCCGCAGCTACTATTTCAACTTGCCTCTGCTCCATAAATACCACAAGCGGAGCCAGACCAGGACCACCCCCGCCATTCCACAGATCATGGCTCTCAGGAAGCAGCTAAAATACATAGTGGACGGGGAAGGAATCGAAAACAGGTTTGCCCGGCACGAGAAGCTATCCGGCTTAGTCCAGGACTGGGCGAAGAAATACTTCGACGTCTTTCCGGCGGAAGGCTACTGGTCAAAAACACTTACCTGCGTGGAGAATACAAGGGGGATAGCGGTGGCCGAATTAAACCAGGAATTAATCGAGAAACATAGCCTGCGGATCGCAAACGGCTACGGAGATATGGCGGTGGAGACCTTTAGAATTTCCAACATGGCCGATACCACCGAGCCCGAAATCCGCGGTCTACTGGCGACGATAAACGACATTCTCGGATTATAACAGGAGGGATCATGACTGAAATACTAATTTCGGACCCGATAGCGGAGGAAGGAACTGAGAAGCTGGAGAGGGCCGGCTTCGACCTGGATCACGGATACGATCTTTCCGTCGAGGAGCTGGAGAGTGAGATAGGAAAATACGAAGGGATCGTCGTCCGTTCAGCGACGAAACTGAGGGCTCCGATCCTGGACGCGGCGGACGAGCTGAGAATCATCGTCAGAGCCGGAGTCGGACTGGACAACATTGATCTGGACCACGCCGACGAACTGGGGATCGAGGTCAGGAATACCCCGGAGGCAAGTTCCAATTCGGTGGCGGAGCTGGCCCTGGGCCATATGTTTTCACTGGCCAGAGATATCCCCCGGGGGACCGCATCCCTAAAGGAAGGCAGGTGGATAAAGAGCGAGCTCAAGGGTTCGGAGCTTTCGGGCAAAGTGCTGGGAATAATCGGGATCGGGAGGATAGGAAGCTTGCTCGCTCGAAAAGGGGCGGCCCTGGGAATGGAACCACTGGCCTACGACAGATACGTGGACCGGGCTCCGGTCGAGGAAGTGGAGATGGTGACAATGGACGAATTATTGAGGAAGTCGGATTACATAAGCCTCCACCTTCCCTTCGTGGAATCCGAGGGAGCGACCATCGCCGAAGACGAACTGAGAAAGATGAAAGCCTCCGCCTATCTGATCAACTGCGCCCGGGGCGGGGTGGTGGACGAAGGAGCGCTCGCGAAGGCGCTGGAAGAGGGCTGGATCGCGGGAGCTGCTCTAGATGTCTTTACCGAAGAACCGCCGACGAGCGAAGAACTACTGAAGTTCGACGACCTCTCGCTGACCCCC
>CAYZUF010000133.1:0-4199 GCA_964481645.1 uncultured Thermotogae bacterium | reverse complement strand
AAAGCTTCTCTCAGTTTTGCAATTCTCTTATTCATAACAAAATATTTTGCGGAAAATTCCCCCGATTGCAAGTGGGAACCACTCCCATGAAGGCAACCGTTTGAGCACGCGAGTCTGGAATTTCCTCTCTCCGGACCTGCGGAACTTATGAAAATAGGTAAGCGCACCGAAATCGAAGGATACGACCGGGAGTTTGTCAAAGGAGTGACCTCCCGTTAATATTTTGGAGTTGTTGGTATATTCCGTCTACTAAATCAAAACGGGTCTTTTCGGTCAACCAACTGGAGGATTTATGTCAAAGGAAGAAACGGTATTGGTAACGGGCGGCGCCGGCTATATCGGCAGCCACACCGTGAAACAGTTACTGAAGCAAGATTACGAAGTCATAGTCTACGACAACCTGGTTTCCGGCCACGAGGATTTTGTCCTGGCCGAAGAATTCGTGGAAGGAGATATCGGTGACGCGGAATTGCTGGAAGAAACGATGAAAGAATACGCCCCGGACGCGGTCATGCATTTTGCCGCCCACTGCCGGGTGGAAGAATCCGTCCGCAACCCGGCCAAGTACTACGAAAACAACGTTGGGAAAGGCTTAACTCTCCTCAATTTAACCAAGGAGTTCGGGGTCGATAAATTCATCTTTTCCTCCAGCGCCGCCGTTTACGGAGACCCGGAAGAGGTCCCTATCAAGGAAGGGGCCCCCAAACAGCCGAAAAATCCTTACGGACAGACCAAGTTGACCTTCGAGAGGATTCTGGAAGATTATACCCGGGCTTATCCCCTCTCCGCCTGCTCCCTTCGCTATTTCAATGCCGCCGGCACCGACCCGGAAGGCGAACTGGGTGAGATCCACGACCCGGAGACCCACCTGATTCCGGTCGTTCTGGAGGCTGCGGCGGGTGAGAGGGATTACGTGGAGATCTACGGCACGGACTACGAGACGCCGGACGGCACGCCGATAAGGGACTTCATTCACGTCAACGACCTGGCCTCGGCCCACATCGCCGCGCTGGAAGAACTCGACGGCGAGGAAGAAGATTACCTGGCTTTCAACCTGGGGACCGGGAAGGGGCATTCGGTAAAAGAAGTAATCGAAACCTGCAAGGAAGTAACGGAAATAGATATTCCGGTAAGGGTGGGAAAGCGGAGACAGGGCGACCCCCCGGAACTGGTCGCTGACCCCAGCAAGGGATTCGAAAACCTGAACTGGAAGCCGGAGATCCGGGACCTATCCCCCATCGTCCGGACCAGCTGGGACTGGGTCAAGAAGCGGTACGGAGTTAAATAGGTAGTTCCAGTCCAGGATGACTCAGTACCCAGAAGGAATCTATCTACTGGTAATTCGGGTCGGGGAGGAAACGGAGATCGAGGTTGGGAATCTATCGAAGAGTACGGTACAGGGGTATTACCTCTACGTCGGCTCCGCCCACGGTCCCGGAGGTTTCAAGCGCGTCAGCAGGCACTTAGAGGTATCTGCTGAGGATCGAGGTGGAGGCCACTGGCACGTCGATTTCCTCACCAAAGCCGGAGAGATAGTAGAAACCTGGCTCATCCCCACCGATGAGGATCTGGAGTGCAAGCTGGTCCGTGCCCTAAAAGGCCTTTTCGATCAACCGATCGAATCTTTTGGCGCTTCCGGCTGCAACTGCTATTCTCATCTATTTTCCTTCCAGCCCTCCCGGAAGTCGGAGCTGATCCGGAGGTTGAACGAAGTGGCCCCGGGGGTGAAACCGATCCGCTTTGACTGGAAGTAGCTTTTCCGCTATCTTTTTAGGGATCAGTATCGGGAGGAATTTTTACCATGGAGACAGTTATCGGACTTGAAATCCACGCTCAGTTGTTGACCGAAACCAAGCTATTCTGCGGCTGTTCAGCCGATTACTTCGGGGAGGAGCCCAACAGCAACACCTGTCCCGTCTGTCTGGGAATGCCGGGAACCCTGCCCGTACTGAACAAAGAGGCGGTCGAATACGGGTTGCGGGCGGCCCTGGCCCTGAACTGCGATATACCGGACCGGTCGAAGTTCGATAGAAAGAACTACTTCTATCCCGACCTCCCCAAAGGGTATCAAATATCTCAGTTCGACGAACCCCTGGCCGTTAACGGTCACCTGGACATAGGGGAGGAAAAGGTAAGAATTCGGCGAGTTCACCTGGAAGAGGATGCAGGGAAGCTGCTTCACCGGGCCGGGGGAACCAGCTCCGTCGACCTGAACCGGGTAGGGGTCCCGCTGATAGAGATCGTTACGGAACCCGACCTCAAGTCCCCGGAAGCGGCACGGGACTTCATGGAGAGGCTGCGTCGGATCCTTCGTTACGTGGAAGTCTGCAGCGGGGACATGGAGAAAGGTTCCCTCCGGTGTGACGCCAATATCTCCCTCACCGCTAACGGGGAGATGGGGACCAAGACGGAAGTAAAAAACATGAACTCCTTTCGGGCCGTCCAGAGCGCGCTGGAATTCGAGCAGGAACGGCAGCGAAAAACCCTGGAAGGGGGAGGAACCGTGGATCAGGTAACCCTGGGCTGGGACTCGGACTCGGGGGAGGCCAAGCCGATGCGCTCCAAGGAGGAGGCCCACGATTATCGCTATTTCCCGGAGCCGGACCTCGTTCCTCTGGTAATTGACGACCAGTGGAAGGAAAGGGTGAAGCAGGAACTTCCGGAACTTCCCCGGGAGAAATCTCGCCGCTGGAGAGAGGAGTACGGGCTCCCGGATTACGATATCGGTGAATTAACCGAGGACAAAACAATCGCGGATTACTTCGAGGCCGCGGTCGGGGAATACGAGTCGCCCAAGGAAATAAGTAACTGGATGATGTCCGAGCTCTTCCGAGTCTTAAAGATCCCGGAAGCCGAACTGAGCGACGTCCAGCCGGAAGAGTTTGCCTACCTGGTGGAGCTGGTCGGGGAAGGGGAAATCAACGACAACACCGCCAAGGAGGTACTGGAACGGGCCTTTACGGAGGGGGAAAGTCCAAGGGAGATAGTGAAATCGGAGGGATTAAAACGGATTTCCGACGAAGGGGCACTGGCGGAGAAGATCGAGGCGGTAATCGAAGAGAATCCGGAGGCGGTAGAGGACTTCCGTTCCGGAAACGAAAAAGTCCTGGGCTTTCTCATCGGTCAACTGATGGGTAAAACGGGCGGTCAGGCGGATCCGAATAAGGCAAGGGAGATACTGAAGGAAAAACTTTAATCTGCCTTTGGGTCTTAATTCCACCTTTTCCAAGTTGTCTCAACCCCGGGGCTTCAGGACCGAGAAAATTCCAGCGACGCGGCGCATATGTTTGACCGATCCAGCCCAGCAGTCAATTAGGCAATTTATCAGTACGTAGCCCGAGACCTGGTTTTGTGCGTCATGAAGGGGAAACGTCAGTCCCTCTTCAGCCCCTAATTGACTGCTGGGCTGGAGAGGGATATTTCCATAAGGGGAGGGGAGGAAATCTTTCAGAATAATCCTCCCATAAGTGGGAGCAGTTATCATGAAGGCAACGGTTTGAGCACGCGAGTCGGAAATTTCTCGGTCCTAAGAAGCCCAGAAGGTTGGATGCAAAGTATAAAGAGATCCGTCTAACCCAGCTCCCAGCAATCCCGGCAGCGGGCCTCGTAGTCGCCCTTCCCCCCGACCTTGATTACCTCGTCATCCGGGGGCGCAGGTTCTCCGTCGATCAACCGCTGAGTCCTGGTCGCCGCCTCTCCACACTCCGTGCAGACCGCGTGGAGCTTGTCCAGCCGGTCCGAGTCAGCCATCAAGTTGGGCATAGGGTGGAACGGATCTCCAGCGAAGGTTAAATCGAGCCCGGCCACTATCACCCTTTTATCTCTGGCGATCAGTCTCTCAACCAGGGAGAGTAGCTCCTCGGTAAAGAAGTTTCCCTCGTCAAAGGCAACGATATCCGATCCCCGGAGCTTCTTTTCCCCGAGAAGATCCTCCAGAGTGGAAAGCGACTCCCGGCCGGTCTCGAGCAGTTTGGCCTTGAACTCTCGACCGTAATGAGTGACGACGGCGTTCCTGCTGTATCGATCATCCAGGTAGGGCTTGAAGAGAGCGGTGCGCTGCCCGGCAATCTGAGCTCGATCCACGCGACGGATCAGCTCCTCGCTCTTACCGGAAAACATACAACCAGTGATTACTTCTAATCTCCCAGCCATAATTGGTCGGGACGACTGGATTTGAACCAGCGACCTCGCGCGCCCCA
>CAYZUF010000132.1:0-4204 GCA_964481645.1 uncultured Thermotogae bacterium | reverse complement strand
CCCGAACCCACCGTTGCGGCGGGGAAACCGTCTTGGACGATCAACCTCCAAGTCAGAGCCAGGGCCCGGCCCCCCATTACGGCCAGGTCGTTTACCGTTCCGCAGACCGCTAACCTGCCTATGTCCCCTCCGGGGAAAAATAGCGGACTTACCACGTGGCTGTCCGTGGTGAGGACCAGCGTCCCCTCCTCACCGACGTCTACGGTCGCTCCGTCGTCGAGCTGGTCGAGTCCGATCTCTCCCGCGCTCTTGTTGGAAAAACCGGGCAGGACATGATTGGCGATGAGCTCCTCCATTGCCCGCCCTCCGGCCCCTTGAGTGATCTGGATCGTTTCCTCTTCCCCGCTCATAGCTTGGGTCTGCCCCCGTAGCGATACCAAATATTGCACATCGCCTCTTCTCCGACCATGCAGGGGCCGTAGGGGTCCTTCGGGGTGCACTTCTCCCTGAACAGGGTGCACTCCTGGGGAGTGGCCTGGGCGGTGATAACCTGGGGGCAGAGGCAGTTGGGGGGCGTCTCCTCTCCCCCTCGGGGATCGATTTCGAACCTCCGCCGGGCGTCCCACTTCCTGTAATCCGGCCCGGGGATCAGTCCGGAATCGGGGATAGTTCCCATTCCCCTCCAGGTGCTCTCCGTCTTTTCGAATACCTCTTCCAGCAGTTCCCGGGACCTTTCGTTTCCCTCGAAGTCGACAGCCCGGGAGTAGCCGTTTTCCGCCTTTGGTTGGCCTTTCGAAATCTGTTTCAGGATCAGCCCCAGCGCGTAGAGGATGTCCAGCGGTTCGAAGCCACCAACGACGACCGGAACTTCGTAGTTCTCGACCAGACTTTCGTAGGGCTCGACCCCGATGATGGTGGAGACGTGACCGGGTGCGATGAAGCCGTCGATATTGTTCTCCGGGAGCTCCAGCAGGCTTTCCATGGCCGGTGGAATTAACTTGTTGCTGGGCAGGATACTGAAGTTTTCCGGGGGATCACCGGTCAGGACGGCGGCCGTGGTCGGGGCGGTAGTTTCAAACCCGACGCTGAGAAAAACCACCTCTTGGGCCGTGCTCTCCGCGATCTTTATCGCTTCGCTGACGCTGTAGACCAGCCTGACGTCGGCCCCTTCCGATTTTAGCCCTTTCAGGGACTTGGCCGTACCGGGGACGTTCATCATATCTCCGAAAGCGGCCACCACGGCTCCGTCCTGGGCTAGCTGTAGCGCCGCGTCCAGATCGGCGGTCGGGGTCACACATACCGGGCAGCCGGGCCCCTCCCGGATATCGATCCGGTCCGGAAGCAGGCTTCTGATCCCGTTTTCGGTGATTGTGACCTCGTGGGTGCCGCAAACGTGGACTATTTTGATCGATCTCTCCGGAGCCTCCCGGTCGATGAGTCGGACCAATTTTCGGGCCCGGTCCCTGTCCTTGAACTTAAACTCCATTCTCTTCCTTTATCTCTTTGTTTGTTTCGATCAGCTCGTCAAACAGGGAGAGGGTTTCCTCCGCTTCTTCCTGAGAAAGCTTCTGAATGGCAAATCCGGTGTGAACCAGGAGGTAATCGCCCTCGGTAACCTCCTCAGCAATCGTATCCAGCCGGACTTCCTGTTTTACTCCCCCTACTTCCACGGAAGCTAGATTTTCCTCCACGGAAACGACCTCACCTGGAATTGCAAGACACATTATTTTTCCTCCAAGTGGTTACATGGTAAATTATAATCCTTTCCGGTTCCAGTGGAGGTAGAGAAGAGGGGAGCAGCATTCTTTTATTCGCTGATCTTCGCCAATTTAGAGCGGGGAAAATCCTAGGGAGCGAGCGCATATGTCTGACCGGACCGGGGCTCATCTGAGATATACCGGAGATGAGCCCCGGGGAGGGATATCGCCATAACGAGATGAAAGTCAATCTTTCAGGAGATATTACCGAAAGTAGGTCGCGCTAAAATGAAGAGAAAAGTTTGAGCACGCGAGTCAGGAATTTCCGCGGTCTAGATTGGCGAAGCAGGTGGGGGGAGAAGGGGGAATCTTTCTCGGGATATGGAACCGATGGGACCGAAGTATAGGAGCTCCACGGATTGAAGGACGGGACGACTTTTCACATACTTTTTTGAGGTGATCTATATGTTCCTCATCGGCGATGAAGTGAAGGATTACGTGGACGGAATCATCCACGAAGAAACCCAGTTGGCCGAGAAGGGAGTTGATTTGACGGTTGGGAGAGTTAGCCGACCCGCGTCCCCGACCGAGCTCGACTTTGGGGGGAGCGAGGAGAAACGGTGCCAAATGGAGGAGATTACCCCCAGGAAGCGAGCGCCGGAAGACGATTACGGCTGGTGGAAGCTGGAGGACGGGGTTTATATAATTGATTTTAACGAAACTCTGGACGTCTCGGATCGGTTGGGAATGGTTGTGCCGCTGGAGAGACTGACTTCTGGCGGCTCCTTCCACGCTCCTTTATTGTTTGGAGGGGAGTTGAGCGATCAACCCCTTTTGTTCGTCGGCTCGGCGGGGTTGAAGCTGAAGGAGAATGCCCGGATAAGCAGGCTGTTGGTCTGGGGGTAAAGTGGGAAATCTTCAATATTTGTTTCTGGCACTCGGAGTCTTGCTTCTGGATCGGGTGACCAAAATCCTGATCGAATTTGGCCATCGGGAGGGAAGTCCGATCTTTTTTCGGAGCGGGTTTTTCTCCCTGCGCTACGTGAAGAACTCGGGAGGAGCATTCGGCCTTTTCCCCGGGCGAGGTTCACTCTTTTTGGCAGTCACCGTGGTAGCCGTGGGGCTGGTCGTTTATCTCTTGTTCTTCTCGGGATTCCGGCGTCCAATTACCAACCTGGGCCTGGCCCTGTTGCTTGGTGGTTCTGTGGGGAATTTATTGGACAGGCTCACGGCCGGTGCGGTCCTTGACTTCCTTCAGGTGGGGAATACTCCTATCTTTAACCTTGCCGACGTGGCCATCGTTAGCGGCTCCGGGCTGATTGTTTTCGTCCTGGTAGGAGGTGCGAGGCTCTTTGGGCAATGATTTTGCAGGAACCTTGATAGTCTTCGAGGGCCTGGACGGGTCGGGTACCACTACCCAGTGCGGGTTGCTGGCCGACTATCTAAAAGATAAGGGTCGTTCCGTCCTCCAGGTAGAGGAACCGGGGGGCACGGTGCTGGGCCGGCAGGTGAGGGGTCTGTTACTGGAGGACCGGGGCATCGATATAAAACCCCTCAGCGAACTCTTCCTCTACGAGGTTTCCCGGTCTCAGCTGGTGAGGGAGAAGATAATCCCCCGGTTGAAAGAAGGGGGGGTAATTATATCGGATCGCTTTGCGATTTCCTCGGTGGCCTACCAGGGTTACGGGCGGGGAATCCCGATCGAGCAGGTAAAGACGTTGAACGCAATTGCTCTCAACGGAATCGAGCCGGACATAACTTTTTTTCTCGATATCGAGCTGGAGGAGAGGGAAAAACGGAGTCTCGGAAAGAGTCCCGACCGAATCGAGAAAGAAGAGCTGGATTTCTATCGCCGGGTCAGACAGGGTTACCTGGATGAGCTGAAGCCAGATCCCGCGGCGGTAATCGTAGACGGTTCGAAAGAAAAGGAGGATATTTCGCGGAGAGTAGCCGACGAAGTAGAGGGAAAACTGACCGGGGATTAGGGTGATTGGCACTGCAAAAATTGTTATCATTTATTCATAATTCCAAAAACCCGTGAATTCAACTAGGAGGTAAAATAGTGTCAGAGCAAGAACTTGACGTGGGAACGGATAGTCCCGCAGAAGTCGATTTCAAGTGCGACACGAAGGATCTGGTCTACGGGATGGACTTGGTGAAGAGAAGTATCGGAACCGGTCGAGATATGCCCATCCTTTCCGGAGTAAAGCTGGAGATAGAGGATGATCGGCTCAAACTGACTTCGACTGACCTGGAAATGACCACCAGGTGCACTGTTCCCATATCGAACCTGGAGGGTAGTTCTACGGTCGTTCTCAAAGGCGACGTTCTGGCCAAGATTATGCAACGGATTCCCGAGGAAGGTGAAGTAAGGTTGAAGTCCGACCCCGAAGAAAACCAGAAAGTGGAGCTCTCCTCGGGCCCGATTAATTTTGACCTCTTCCAGCTATCCTCTGAGGATTACCCCGACGTTGCCGAGCTTCCGGAGGAACCGATAGCGGAGATAGAGGTCGGTGAACTGAAGAACGCGATAAAACAGACCACCTTTGCCGCCCTCAAGGCCAAGG
>CAYZUF010000131.1:0-4220 GCA_964481645.1 uncultured Thermotogae bacterium | reverse complement strand
CCCATTTGTCGTTACGTTCCTTGGTTCTAAGGTAGAGAGTCTTTTCCGCTGCCTGCGGTGATGGAAAACTATCCTGGGTCTTGGTCCGTCTCCTCATTTCTTTTATGGCTCGTTCCAGCCAGTTTGTAGTATAAGTTGTTGATCTTATTTCGTCCGGATAATCCAGGAAAGTAAGAAGATCCGGCAGATCTTCTTCCCAGCTTTGGACTACTTTAGGGTATAGATCGTCCCATTCTTGTTTGAAGTCGGAAAAGCACTCTTTTGCTTGGGACTTCTTCGGTGCATTGTAAACCCGCTTTAAGTCACGCAACAGATCGTCCTTATGGTTTTCTCTGATCTTGTTTCTGGTATTTCTCGTCTTATGGTACGGAACCTCGATCTTTGCAACCCGTTGCAATTGCAGTTCGAAAGGTTTTAACGTATAATGGGTTAAGTCGAATTAAAGAAGATGAAATGGCAAATGAGAAATAGGGTTTTGCTAAATTAAATATTTTCGGGAAGGGAAATAGAAATATCTCTGTAAATCCCTCCATAATTTTATGAAGATCCATCTGAAAAATTTCGATATCTTATCTTCCCCAAAGGAAGCCCCGATAAGGGGCGGCTCGGTACTGGTCCGGGACGGAAGGATTGAACGGATATACTCGGAACCCCCGGAGGGTCGGACTATATCCCCGGAAAGGACGATCGAGGGAGAGGGTAATCTGTTATTACCCGGGTTCGTCAACGCTCACAGCCACCTGGGAATGACTATCTTTCGGGGCTACGCCGACGACATCGAACTGGATAAGTGGCTAGAGGACTGGATCTGGCCGGCCGAAGAAAACCTGACTCCCGAGGAAGTCTACTGGGGTTCGCTGCTGGGGATAATCGAGGCTCTCCGCTCCGGCGTCACCGCGATCGCGGACATGTACTTTCATATGGACCAAACCGCCCGAGCAATCGAAGAGAGCGGCGTCAGAGGACTTATTTCCTACGGGTTAATCGCGGAAGAGCTGGACCGAGAAGGAGAGGAAGAGCTAAGTACCGCCCTGGAGCTGGCAGAGGAATGGGACGGCGGGGCCGACGGAAGGATCAGGGTTGGCTTAAGTCCTCACGCACCTTATACCTGTGGGGACGATGTTTTGAAAGAGGTAGCCAAAGTCGCGAGTCGGAAGGGACTACCGGTTCACACTCACGTAGCGGAAACGGAGAAAGAGCTCCGGGAATCCAGAGAAAGATTCGGTCGTACCCCGGTGGAGCGTCTCGCGGACCTGGGCATTCTCCAGAACAACGTACTGGCCGCGCATTGCGTCCACCTGGACGAGGGAGACGTAGAACTTCTGGCCAAAAACGACGTGGTGGTGGCCCACAACCCGACAAGCAACATGAAGCTATCCTCGGGGGCCGCCGGGGTTGTAGAGTTGAGAAAAAACGGTGTGAAGGTGGCTCTGGGTACCGACGGCCCGGGGACAAATAACGATCTGGACATGTTCGGTGAAATGCGTCAGGCCTCTTTTCTGGCCAAGCTGGTGGAAAACGACCCCACCGCTCTGAGCGCGGAAGATACCCTCTCCGTGGCCACGGCAGAGGGGGCAGAACTATTTGGAATCTCTCCGGATTCGGGAATCAAGGAAGGGGCCAGGGCGGACTTAATTAGCCTGGACAGAAGCGGACCCCACTGGACCCCGGAATACGATACCGTCTCTAATCTTGTCTACTCAGGGAAGAGCAGCGATGTAGATATGGTAATGGTTGACGGAGAGACGATCATGGAGGACGGGAAAATTCAGACGATCGACGAACGAGAAGTGACCCGGAAAGTCGAAGAAATAAGTCAAAAGTACGGTCAAATTAGAGAAAACCACAAATAACGCAACCGACTCCCGGAGCAACCACCCTGGGAGTTAGGGGATAGGAGTGATAATACTTATGTCAATTACAGAAGAAGAGAAGCAAAAAATGATCGAGGAATACGGGAAGCATTCCGAAGACACTGGCTCCGCTCAGGTCCAGATAGCAATTTTGACCAAGAAAATCAATAACCTAACGGAACACCTGCAGGAGCATCCTTCGGATCACCACTCCCGCCGCGGACTTTTGAAGATGGTAGGAAAGCGCAAGAGTTTTCTGGAGTATCTGGAAAGGGAAGAACCGGAAACCTACAAAACGTTGAAAGACGAGTTAAATATCAGGACGAGAAAGGCTCAAGAGTAAAGAAAATTTTTGAGGTGTAAAAATGTACAAGCAGTTAGAGACAGTATTAGATGAAAGAGAATTTACTTTGGAAACTGGAAAAATGGCCCGACAGGCCAACGGAGCAGCTGTATGCTCTATTGACGATACCAAGGTGCTAGTTACCGCAACTTCCGGAGGCGAAAGTGATAAACCTTACTTTCCCCTCCGAGTCGATTACGAGGAAAAATTTTACGCCGGCGGCAAGATCCCCGGCGGATTCATCAAGCGAGAAGGTCGACCCTCGGATAAAGCCGTCCTGAACGCGAGAATGATCGATCGACCGATCAGACCACTATTTCCGGATGGCTACATGGACGAACTCCACATAGTGGTGACTGTCCTTTCGGCCAGCGAAGATCAATCGCCCGGGGTAGCGGGAATGATCGGTGCATCGGCCGCTCTTACTCTATCCGATCTGCCCTTTCAGGGGCCGATCGCCGGAGTGGAAGTGGGCCGAGTCGACGGAGAATTTATCATGAACCCGGACGCTTCCCAGAAGGAGGAGAGCGACCTGGAAATCACGGTCGCCGGTACCGGCGAGGCCGTCACCATGGTCGAAGGCGGTATGGAGGAAGTCGCGGAGGAAGACGTTGTCAACGCGGTCAACTTCGGTCACGAAAAGATCAAAGAACTGGTCGACTTTCAACTCAACTTCGCCGATCAGGAAAAAGTGGAAATCCCCTCCGAAAGCAAGGAAAGGGATGAAATGGAGACCAAGGCGGCCGAACTGGCCAGGGATTCGCTGCCCGGATTAGTGGGAATAGAGAAGAAGCTGGAGCGAGAAGAAAAAGTCGAAGAGATCAAAGAGGAAGTCATGGTAGAATTGCTCGGGGAGGAAGAGCGCGACGAGCTCGAGGAAAGCAAGATAGAGGACGTAATCGACGATGAATATAAAAAGTTCGTCCGGGGAAAAACGGTAAAAGAAGGAGTAAGGATCGACGGAAGGAAACCGGACGAGATACGTCCTATCAACGTAGAAGTCGGTCTGCTGGATAGAGCTCACGGTTCCGCTCTGTTTACCAGAGGGGAGACCCAGAGCCTGGGAACCGCTACCCTGGGAACGACCAAGCAGGACGAACAGAGGATAGACGGAATGGTCGTGGAAGGGAGCAAGAGATTCATGCTCCACTACAATTTCCCCCCCTATTCAGTTGGAGAAGCCGGCTACATGGGTGGTCCCGGAAGAAGGGAGAAGGGCCACGGCAACCTGGCCGAGACTGCTTTGAGTCCCGTTCTACCGGACGAAGAAGAGTTCCCGTATATTATCAGGGTGGTTTCGGAGATTCTGGAATCCAACGGTTCCTCTTCGATGGCCACCGTCTGTAGCGGCTCTCTGGCCCTGATGGACTCCGGCGTACCCATCGATAAACCGGTAGCCGGTATCGGGATCGGCCTGATGGAAGAGGACGGGGAACACCAGATCCTGACCGACATCATGGGCTCGGAAGACCACTTAGGCGACATGGATTTCAAGGTAACCGGAACCAGAGACGGCGTCACAGCCTTCCAGTTGGACGTAAAAGTGGGCGGGATCTCGGAGGAGATAATGCGAGAAGCCATGGACAGAGCCCACGAGGCCAGACTGAAGGTGCTGGATAAGATGGACGCAGTTATCTCACAGCCTCGGGGAGAGGTCTCCAAACACGCCCCGCTGATGGAGGTCTTCCAGATAGACGAGGACGAAATTGGCACCGTCATCGGTCCCGGAGGAAGAACGATAAGGGACCTTACCGAAGAAACCGAAACCGAAATCGACATCGACGACGACGGGACGATAAAGCTCTCCGGCGTGAATCGGGAAGGTGTGGAGCAGGCGAAGAAGATGATCGAGGACATGACCAGGGAAGTAGAACCCGGAGAAGAGTTCGTGGGAGAAGTTGTCAGGGTAGAGGACTTCGGGGCCTTCGTCCAGCTCCCTAACAAGTCGGAAGGACTCGTCCATATCTCCAAGCTGGCAGACGGGTACGTGGACAACGTGAAGGACATAACCGACCTCGGCGAGG
>CAYZUF010000130.1:0-4250 GCA_964481645.1 uncultured Thermotogae bacterium | reverse complement strand
GATGCTCGCCGTAGAATTTTGTCAAACCTCTTACTTCGATCGTCGGTTCGCTCATAGAGGTTCCTCCTAATTGAGTTGCTTTGTTATATCCGACCTTTCGTCGCCCCTACTGTACTACGTTTCACTTCTATTTAGATACGATAAGAACTTACTTAGATTATCCTCTTCTGTAAGTTCTATGGTCCCCTCAGGGGCGCCCAGGACCCGCTCGATCGCGTTTACATAGGCCCTGAAGCTGGCAAGGATATCTTTAACGGCCGGCTCGGCCTCCCGGTCGAGAAGTTCATTGGCCATCTCCTCTTCCAGCTCTATCCCCATCCAAAGAATTAAACGACTGACTTCCTCCGGGAACGGGGTATCTAGCGTTCCGTCTTCTACTCCCTGCTTCACGACCTTAGTCATTTTTGGGGCCGTCTCCTCGACCGATTCTTTTTGGATCTTATCCCGCAACCTCAGGTTTTCAGGTTTGTAGACCATGTAGAAGATTTTCCGCACGATCTCGTTCTTATCCAATTCCATCTGCATGGACGCAGCAAAAATCTTGTTGAGTTTTTCGGTGGCGGTGAGCGACTTCTCGGCAATTATCTCGTCAATCTTCTCGTAGACCGGTTCACTGATTTTCTCGACGAGGGCGTCTACTACGTCCTCCTTTGTATCGAAGTAATAATAAAACGTTCCCTTGGAAACCCCGACCGACTCCACGATGGAATTGACGGAAGTATCCCGATAACCCTTCTCCAGGAACAATTCGCCTGCCGCCTCAAGTAGCTCGTTTTTTCTCGTCTCCGTGTCGGTTCTTCTACTCATAGGTCCTCTTGACTGACCGTCGGTATTAAACTGACGGTCAGTATGTTAACTCCGGAGCGAAAATAAGTCAAGGGGAAAACGGTTTTTCTCCGACCCCCGAAGTATTGAATATTTTCCCAGACTGGGTTATCCTAAGATTGTTAGATAAACCTAACTCTTGGTGATTTTCCTATGAAAGCTTCCCAGAGGGGCCGAAAACAAGAGAGCGCCAGCCTAGAAGATTATCTCAAGGCCATCCGGAACTTGAGTCATTCTGTAACCGAGGTAGGGATTACTGCAATAAGCGAGAAACTGGATATAAAAAAACCCAGCGTTACCTCCGCGGTAGATAGACTCAAGGAGAAAGGATTTGTGGAGCACGAAAGTTACGGACCGGTCGTATTGACCGAAAGGGGACGGAAGTTAGCGAGAGAGGTAGCCGAAAGGCACGAGGTACTGTTCAAATTCTTGACGGAAATCCTGGACGTAGACAGGGAACTGGCCGACGAGGACGCATGTCGGATGGAGCATTACGTAAGCGAGAGCACGCTCGAAAAAATCTCTATTTTCGTCGACTTTCTGCTTTCCTGTCCTCGAGACAGGGCGATCGTCCTGGAAAATTTTAGACAATACGCCCATACCGGCACCAGAACCGAGGATATGAAAGGTTGCTGCGGAGATTTACCGGAAAATCCGAGGAGATGAGTCATCGTGAAAGTTACTATAGTTTACGACAATTCCGCTTACCTGGAGGACCTCAAGTCCGATTGGGGTTTTTCCGCCCTGATAGAAGCGGAAGGGGCACCTAAAATTCTGTTTGACACAGGTGCGGACGGGGATATCCTCCTTAACAACATGGATAGGCTCGGAATTGACCCAGTTACAATTCAAGAAATTTTCATTTCTCACCACCATTTTGATCATGTCGGCGGTCTGTCCGAGTTCTTGGACGCAAATCCGGAGACCAAAATCTATACCCCACCCTCGTTTTCCGGAATCGATAATGAAGTAGGTCCGAAGGCAATTACCGTGGATAAACCCGAGCGGCTCCACGACAACGTCTTCTCGACAGGGGAGCTGGAGGGGATAGAGCAGAGTCTCGGAGTTGAAACCGAAAAAGGAATAGTCTTAATTGTGGGCTGCTCGCACCCAAAAATGAAAAATATACTGGCTGCAGTTGAAGGATTCGGAAAAATACACGGGATAGTCGGGGGTTTACACGGGTTTTCCGACTTTGAACTCTTTGAGGATCTGGAATTTATCTGCCCAACGCACTGCACTCAACACAAAGCGGAACTCAATGAGATTTATCCCGACAAATACGCCAGGGGTGGGGTGGGAAGAACGATCGAGATTTGACCACTTAACGGAAGGATTCAGCCCCGCCTCCTCGAAGTATGTCTGCAGTCCTTTCCGAACATCGGCCAGGGGGAATCGGCCAGACCGGTACTCTCCGTATTGATCGCGTACAGGTTGTGATCACCAGAACCGACGTATAGCGTACCATCGTCTCCCAGGGTGGGGGAGGAATCCACCCAGTCCCCGGTTCTGTACTTCCAATCGAGACTGCCATCGGAGCGTAACCCGTAGATGCAGCCGTCATAGGATCCAACGTAGATCCTTCCGGTTTTCCCCAACGCCGGGGACGAATCGACGTAATCCCACCAGCCACCACCGGTCTCGTAGCGCCACTTTAGCTTACCGTCCGGGCTTATTGCATACAGGTTGTCGTCCTCGGCTCCCACGTAAATGGTCCCCTCCTCGTCAATAGCGGGGGACGAATAAACCTCTCCCCCGGTCTCGAATTTCCACCTTAGCGTGCCGTCCGGGTTGAGGGAGTAGAGATGGCCGTCCTTAGAGCCTACGTAAATGGCTCCGCCCGCCCCAATCGCGGGGGAAGAACTTACCCACCATCCCGTCTTGTACCGCCACTTCAAACTTCCATCCGGATCCAGCGCGTAGAGATAATCGTCGTAGGAACCCAGGTAAATGGTTCCATCGCCGGCAATCGCGGGGGAAGAACGGATAATGAAGCCCGTTTCGTAACGCCACTCGAGCAAGCCATCGGGGTTAATCGCATAGAGACGGTTGTCCTCGCAGCCGACGTATAGAGTGCCCCCTTTACCAATTGCGGGAGAGGAACGCACCAAAAAGCCCGTCTCGAACCGCCAGCGCAGCGTGCCGTCAGGGTTGATCGCGTAAAGGTGGTGATCCCCCGATCCGACGTATATCACACCGTCCTCCGAAATCGCTGGAGAGGAGCGAATGAGATATTCCGTTTTAAACTTCCATTTCAAGGAGCCATCCGGCTTCACTGCGTAGAGATTTTCGTCGTAAGAACCGACGTAAACACTGCCGTCGGGTCCTACGGCGGGTGAGGAATATACCCGTCCTTCCGTTCCGTAACGCCAGCGGAGGGTGCCGCTCTGACCGTTCCTGGTCTGGGTATTCACAGGAACCGGATCCGACCGGTGCAAAAAGCCTTCTCGGTTATCGATTTATCCATTCGGAATAGAGTTTTCAAGAACCTAACCTCTCAATAATCTCATACCGCCTTTGATTTATAGCGCAAAGTGGGGAGAGGAAACAAGGGAGCCGGGTGGCTAGGTAACCTCGATACCGATTCCCTCAGTCTTTGGCGGGAGAACCGGGATGCTTGCCTGAGGGAGTCGTTTGTGTTAGGTTGATAATAACACTTTTGGTCGGTGGCCATGGCCAGGCCCCAAACAAACGCGTGAAGAAGGGTGGTGACGATGCATCCAACGGCGGAGAAATTTCGGGATATGGTTAGCGAAGAATTCGATCTGGAACTAGAACTGAAAGAGTTCGATGAGGGAACCAAGACGGCCGAGGACGCCGCGGAAGCGATCGGCTGCGAGGTAGCCCAGATCGCGAAAAGTATTGTGATGAAGGCGGGAAACGAGCTGGTGGTAGTAATAACCAGCGGGGTAAACAGGGTGGACGAAGGAAAGCTCGCCGACACCTTAGGAGTTAGCTCGGAAGAAGTGTCGTCCGCCAATCCGGACGAAGTGAAGGATAAACTGGGCTGGGGAATCGGCGGGGTCCCCCCGTTTGGCCACGAATCACACCCGGAGATCTTCCTGGACACTCGGCTGGAATCGTTCGACACCATCTGGGCGGCAGCAGGAACCCCGAACGCCGTCTTTCCAATCAACCCGGAAAAACTGCGTGAAGTAGCTAGCCCGGAATCCATAGAGTTCTAAGACAGAGCCAATCGGGTTGACCCCGGAGGTCGCTTCCCGATTTCATCATGGACAGATCTTACATATATTTAATACTGTTACTTACGATCTCTCTCGTCGCGAGCGGCGCCGGTACCACCAGTTTAGTAAAGGCGAATAACGATCCCAGCTCCGCGGCCCCATTCGCCACCTCCGCAGCAGTTCGGAGTCCCTCTCTTAACAAAGTCAACCCTTACTTTGGAAAGGGAACACTCCTCAGGA
>CAYZUF010000129.1:0-4310 GCA_964481645.1 uncultured Thermotogae bacterium | reverse complement strand
ACCTTTTGCCGGGACCCCCGTAGAGGAGACCGGAGGCCTGCCTACGTAAGCTCTCCCTTCACCGCCGCCGTGAGGATGGTCCACGGCGTTCTTGGCCACTCCCCGCACTTTTGATTTCCTTCCCATATGTCTCTTGCGCCCGGCTTTACCGCTCTTTACGTTCTTGTGGCCTGGATTGCTAACCTGGCCTACTGTGGCCTTGCACTCCGGATCGAAGGAGCGTATCTCGCCGGAGGGTAATTTTACGTCTACGTTTCCAGGCTCCTTGGCCACGATCCGGGCGTCCACTCCCGCGGATCTGGCTATCTTCCCGCCGCCTCCCGGAGAAAATTCCACGTTGTGGATGGCTCTCCCGGCAGGGATTTTCCGTAAGGGCATTGCATTACCCGGCCTCACCTCGGCCGCTTCGCCGGCCTCTACTACTTCGCCAACGTTTAACTTGAGCGGGGAAATAATGTAACGCCTCTCTCCATCGGCGTACAACAGGAGAGTAATCCAGGCGGATCTATTCGGATCGTACTCAGTACTCATCACCCGACCTTTTATTCCCTCTTTATCCCGGAGAAAGTCTATCTTTCTATACTTCCTCTTGTGGCCTCCTCCTCGGCCGCGAACCGTTTCCTTTCCCTGATTGTTCCGACCTCCCGACTTGTTCAGGGGTTCGAGCAGGGACTCCTCGGGCTGATCAGTGGTTAACTCCTCGAAATCCGTCAGCTCAGCATGCCGCCTGGCGGGCGTTACGGGTTTAAATCTCTTCACTCCCATGATCTCACCTTGACCTATCCAAATATGTCAATTCTATCACTCTCGGAAAGCCTGACGTATGCTTTCTTCCAGGCACTCGTCTCTCCCTTCTCCTGGCTCAGCTGCTCCCTCCTCGGCTTCCCCTTCATATTCATCGTATTCACCTTTAAGACCTCTACGTCAAACAGTTCTTCAACTGCCTTTCGGACCATGACCTTGTTCGCATCGGGATGGACTCGAAAGACGTACTTGTTACTTTCCTCCTGAAGTCGCCAGGAGTTTTCCGTTACTATCGGCTCTATCACTACGTCCTCGGTACTCAGTTCCATTTAAACCTCCTGGGTTTCTCGAGTCTCGTCCAACAGGATGTCAGCTAATTCCTCGACGGAACTCCTGGTAAGCAGAATTCCTTCGTGGTTTAAAATATCGTATGAGTTTATCTTAGAAGTTGGAATGTAACTAGCAGCCGGGATATTGCTAAAGGACTTGCTAACTTTCCAATGATCCTCTTCCTGAGAGACAATTATAAGAGTATCCCGGGGTAAATCAAGCGCCTCAAGGACCGATAGCCCCTTTTTCGTTTTTGGTTCCTCGAACTCGAGCTTTTCAACCACGACTAGATTGCCTTCGGAGTATCTCGTGGAGAGCCCGCTCCGAATAGCCTTGTGTCTCATCTTCTTGGGGAGGTCGGTTCCGTAATCCTTCGGCTCAGGACCAAAGATAACCCCACCCCCGTTCCAGAGCGGCGAAGCTCTGGATCCGTGCCTGGCTCTTCCCGTACCTTTTTGTCGCCAGGGCTTTCTGTTCGAACTCTTGACTTCGGACCTATCTTTGGTGCTGGCGGTACCGGCCCTACCCTTGGCCCGGTAGGCCTTGACCGCTCGATAGAGAAGGTCGTTGTGGAAATCCAGCCCGAGCAGGTCCTCGGCGACCTCCACTTCCCCTTCCTCGTTACCCTCTTCGTCTCTGACTTCAAGCTTAATCATCGCTACCCCTAATCTGAATAAGATTATTCCGGGCCCCTGGAACCGAACCCTTGACCACCAGCAGATCCTCTTCGGGATCCGCCCTAAGTACCTTCAAATTTTCGATAGTTACCTTCTCGTACCCGGTCCTTCCCGGCAACTTCTGCCCTTTTAATACCCGACCGGGCTCGACACACATACCGATGGACCCCGGTTTTCGATGAAAGCGGGAACCATGAGTATCGGGACCACCGGAGAAATTCCATCGCTTCACTACTCCCTGAAAGCCCTTCCCCTTGGAATTTCCGGTAACGGTCACCCTCTCGCCGGGTTCGAACTGATCCACGGTAACCTGGTCACCGGAACTAAAGTCCTCCGGATTGTCCACTCGATACTCGACCAGGTATTTCTTGGGCTCCACGCCGTATTTGTCAAAATGGCCCTTCATCGGATCGGTCAGCTTCCTCCTTTCGGTATCCTTGTAACCAAGCTGAACTCCCTTGTACCCGTCCCTCTCCAGGGTCTTGATCTGGACTACCACCGCGGGCTCACATCTTATCACCGTTGCTCCTACGGAAGCACCCGAATCCTCGAAGTACTGAGTCATCCCGACTTTTTCCCCTAACGTCCCTAACATTTTATTAACCTCCCAGTTTGACTGACATATCTCCCATCTTAAAGCTTGATTTCTACGTCGATCCCGGTGGGCAACTCAATGTCCATCAAGGCATTGATAGTCTCCGAGGTCGGTTCCTGAATATCGATCAACCTGTTGTGAATCCTGCGTTCAAAGTGCTCCATCGAAGTTTTGTTGACGTGGGGCGACCTGAGCACGGTATACAGCTTCCTTTCGGTGGGGAGGGGGACCGGACCGGAAATCTTCGCTCTGGTCTCCTCGGCGGTGGTCACGATCTTCTCTACTGACCTATCGACCAGCTCGTGGTCGTATCCTTTGAGTTTGATTCGTATTTTTTCTCGCGCCATAATCAATAACCTCGTTTATGTAAGATTTCATCTTTGACCCTCTCCGGTACTTCCTGGTAGTGAGAAAAACTCAATGAATAAGTTCCCCGACCTCGAGTGATGGAACGTAGTCTCGTCGCGTAACCGAACGACTCGGCAAGAGGCAACTTAAACTCCACCAGCTGGACACCTTCCCGGCTTTCGATCCCCAAGACTTCCCCCCTGCGCTTCGATATATCTTCCATTACGTCTCCGACGTGGTCAGGGGGTACGAAGACTTCCCCTTCCATAATCGGTTCCAGGAGCCTGGAATTGCCGGTCAGGGCCCTGCCTGTCGCCCGGGAACTGGCAGCCTTAAAAGCCATATCCGAAGAGTCCACCGGGTGATGGGCTCCATCGTAAAGAGTTGCCTTCAGGTCGGTCACCGAATAACCGGCCAGCTTACCATTGCCGAGGGCCTCCCTAATTCCTTCTTCAACTGAATTTATATATTCTTTCGGGACCCTGCCTTCCTTAACCGTGTTCTCGAACTCAAATCCCGATCCTCTTTCCAGAGGTTCGTACTTGATCTTGACCCTGGCGTATTGCCCTCTTCCTCCTGTCTGCTTGGCAAATTCCTCGTCGATGTCGGAGTCGGACCGGATGGTCTCCTTATAGGTGACACTGGGTTTGCCCACCTCTGCCTCTACGTTGAATTCTTCCCTCAACCTCCTGGTCAATATCTCCAGGTGTAGCTCTCCCATCCCGGAGATTATGGTCTGATTCGTCTCCGGGTCGTTCTCGACTTTGAAGGTAGGATCCTCCTTGGCAAGCTTGTTAATACCCTCGGTCAATTTATTTTCGTCGGCCTCTCTTCGGGGCTCTATTGCCACTGAGATCACCGGATCCGGGAAATCTATCCTCTGAAGTACTACGGGGTCCTCTCTACTGCAAAGAGTTTCGCCGGTGGAGGTATGATCGGGTCCGACGACGGCAACTATGTCTCCGGCTTTCGCCTTTTCCACCCGTTCCCGTCGATTGGCGTGCATGTGGAACATGCGAGACACTCGTTCCCTGTTTCCAGAGTTCGGGTTGTAGACGTTGTCGCCTTCTTCCAGCGTCCCCGAATATATTCGCAGATAAATCAGGGTTCCGGTATACTGGTCCGTAGTCACTTTGAAGGCCAGGCTGGCGAGAGGTTCCTGGGGTGAAGGATACCTTTTAACCTTTTCCTCCTGATCGCCACCCAGACTGTAACCCTCGACCGCCGGAACGTCGTTTGGACTGGGGAGGTAGTTTACCACTGCATCCAATATCGGCTGGATCCCCACGTTCTTGAGGGCCGATCCTCCCAGGACGGGGACGTAAGAAGCCTCGATAGTAGCTCGTCTGATCGCTCTCTCGATCAGGTTATTGGGGATTTCCTCTTCTTCCAAATACTTGACCATCAACTCGTCGTCGAATTCGGCAACCTTCTCAATCAGTTCTTCCCTCCACCGGGTAGCCTTATCCTTGACCTCTCCGGGGAGAGGGTTCCGCTCGTATTCCGCACCCTTCGTCTCCTGGACCCAGGTCAGCAAGGACATATCCATTAGGTCAATCATCCCGACCAGCTCGTCCCATTGGTCCCTATAAACTAATTGAAGCGGCAGGGTGGTT
>CAYZUF010000128.1:0-4351 GCA_964481645.1 uncultured Thermotogae bacterium | reverse complement strand
GATTCTTCGTAGCCTTTCAATATCAAACTGGTCTCCGTGGTTTGCACTTCGTCCATGGTCCGGAACTCCTCGATCAAATCGTTCAACTGGTGGACGGAGCTAGACTCCAGATGAGCCTGAATGTCCTTTTCCCCGGTTAGTTCGTAAACCGTATCGACTTCATCGAAGGCGCCGATCTTCCTGGTGGCCCTGGTGGTATAGGAGGTGGTACTCAAGGAAAAGGATATAAGCGCTTCCACTTTTGCCGGTATTTGACTCTTTAAGTCCAGTTCTAGAATCTGGTCGGCGATCTCCAGCAGGTCGATGTCGGTGAATTTGGTCTTGCCGTCGGTTGCGGCCGCCTTGACCCTGGACACGATTTCCTTTAGCTGGCTTTCCTCAGTCTTAATACCCATCTCGCTCAGCCTATCCTTGACCGCTGCCTTGCCCGTGTATTTGTCTATGATTATTTGTCGCTGTTTGTGGACGATTTCGGGAGGGATTGCCTCGTAGGTCTCCGGGTTCTCGAGGACAGCTTTGGTGTGGAGCCCGGACTTGTGGGCAAAGGCGTGTTGACCAACTATGGGCTCTATTTCCGAGTTAAACAAGCCCGAGGCTTTCTCGACGGCTCTCGAAATTTCCGGCAACATCTCCAGCTTCCAACCCCTATCTACCTCGTAGAGCCGGTCGAGGGCGACGACGATGGGGGCAAGGGGGGCTATACCCGTTCGTTCCCCCAGTCCGTTGACCGTGACGTCGATCAAGTAGGCACCGGACTCGTAACCGGCCAGCGAGTTGGCGACCGCCATTCCGTAATCGTTATGACAGTGGGTGTGAACCGGGACCTCTATTTTTGCTACGGTGTCTTGGATCAGTTTCCCGTAGGTGCCCGGAGTGGCAGTTCCGACCGTGTCTGCGATACTGATCCTGTCCGCTCCCGCTTGAGTGGCGGCGACAATTGCCTCCTCCAAGTAGTTGGGATCCGTTCTCGTCGCGTCCTCGGGGGTGAACCGAACTTTTAGGTCCAAGCTTTTGGCGTAACCCACGGACTCCCGAATCTTCTCCAGGGCGCCATCCCGGTCGATATGAAGTTTATGTTCCAGACTGAGCTGAGATGTCCCGAGAAATATCCCCACCCAGTCTACTCCCACTTCCTTGGCCGCCTCTATGTCCCGTTTAAGCGCTCTGGAGTGGGCCATGGTTTCAGCTTTTAGTCCGTCCCGGGAAATGACCCGACAAGCCTCTTCGATGTCGTCCGATACGACGGGATGGCCAAGCTCGATAATGTCGATCCCAAATTCGTCCAACAGCCTTCCTATCTTCTTTTTCTCCTCAATCGAGAACGAAACGCCGGGCGTCTGCTCGCCCTCTCTCAACGTCGAATCCAGTAGCTGCATTATAACCCTCCTGGTTACCTTAGCCCCCTGTCGAGCGGGCGAGCTTACTTAACGCTTTGGTCATGACTTCTTGAGCTAAGTCCAGCTCTTCCAGGTTAAGGTGCTCCTGGGGGGTATGATCGAGAGAAGAATCTCCCGGGCCGTAAGCGATCATGGGGACTTCCCAATTTTCTGCCAGAATGTTCATGTCCGAGGTCCCCGTTTTTAGCTTAAACTTGGGTTCCCCGCCGGTCTTTCTTATCGCGGCTAAGTAAGAACTGACCAACCTATTTCTCTTAGAGGATTTGACCGGTGGAACGTGACGGCTAGTGTTCACCTCAGCTTCACCCTTGTGGTTGGTAACGAACCGATCGAACTTGGACTTCTGAAAACCCGGGCTCGTCCTGACGTCCAACCTCATCCTCACCGCGTCCAGAAAAGGGTCGTTTTCGGTCCGGATTTCCGCAAGCCGGACCTCCGTGCTGTTGAAGCCCGAAGAATCGGGGTTAAACCTATCTCTCAGTTTCCGATAAAACAGGACCGCCTCCTCGGACGGGAGGGAGGAACCTTCCCCGCGGTGAGTTTTGGGCGATTCTAGGTAGTATGAGACCTGAACTGAGCCCCGGTAACCGAGCGTTATACCCTCCCAGCTACTGGGCTCCCCTATCACCACGTAATCCGGTGATAGGGTCTCCGCAACTTCGTAAGCGCCCTTGGAACTGGTCTCCTCCTCCACGGCCCCGATTACAATGATTTCCAGGTCGTTGGAGTCGGCGAACTGGCGACTGGAGCCAATGAAATTGGCCAGGGCACCTTTCGCGTCCACTGACCCCCTTCCATGGAGGATGCCATCTTCTTGGCGAACGGAAATCTCCCCGTGGACCGTGTCCAGATGGCCCAAAAGGAGGACCGTTGTATCCCCTTCTCCTATTCTTCCCATTACATTGCCCACCTTGTCCAAACTGGTCCGGAATCCGAGGCTGGTCATTTTCTGGTGGAGGAAATCAACTAGCTTTGCCTCTTTCCCCGAGGGACTGTAAATTTCGACCATATCTCTTAACAGACTAGCAGTATTCATGGTTAAAGGTGGTTAATTATCGCATCGGCCACGTCGCTCGTGGTGGAGTTCCCGCCCAAGTCGGGAGTCATTGCCTCGCCGAGAGACAGGACTTCGCCCATCGCGGATTCTATTTGGTGAGCTGCCTGGGGCTGGTTCACGTATTCCAGCATCATGATGCCGGATCGCAAGAATCCCAGCGGGTTTGCCACGTTCTGTCCGGCTATGTCGGGAGCAGAACCGTGAACCGCTTCAAAGACGACCACGTCTTTGCCAAAGTTTCCTCCCGGGGCAACTCCTAGCCCTCCGATCAATCCTGCTGTGAGGTCGGAAAGGATGTCTCCGTAGAGGTTAGGGGCTAGGAGAATTTCGAAATCCCCGGGCCGGAGGATCAGCTGCATTGCCATGTTGTCGACGATCTTCTCCTCGAACTCTATTTCGGGAAAGCTTTTGGAGACTTCCCTTGCGGAATTTAGGAATAGCCCGTCGGTCTTCTTTAGGATATTTGCCTTGTGGATCGCGGTTACTTTCTCCCTTCCTTCTTGTCGGGCGTACTCGAAGGCGAATTCCGCTATCCGCTTGGAACCTCCTTTCGTGGTGAGTTTTATCGACTCTGCGTATTCATTGGTGATTTCGTGTTCGATTCCGCTGTAAAGGCCCTCCGTGTTTTCCCGGATCGTAACTAGGTCTACCTCTTCATCCTGGAGATTAGGTCCCAGCCCCGGCAGCCGTTCGGCGGGCCTGACGTTCGCGTACAGGTTCAATCTCTTCCTAAGGGCGACGGTCAAGCTGCTGTACCCTGTACCGATGGGGGTAGTGATCGGACCCTTTATCCCCACCCCGGTATCCTGGAGGGAGCTTACCATGCGGTCCACTATCTTCTCGCCGTCCTCTTCTCGGGGATCGGTTTCTATTACTTCCCAGTTAATCTTCCCGGCAGACCGGTCGATTACCCTTCTAGTTGCCCGGCTGATTTCCGGGCCGATGCCGTCGCCGGTAATCAGAGAGATTCTTGTCTTAGCCATAAATTAGCCCTTCACCGTCCTGTAATTATCCATGGGGGCGACCAGACCACCTACCCCAATGGTTTTACTAGCTTCTTCAGCCCAACCGGAACCTCATCCCGCCTCAGTCGGGTCAAGTTACAGTAACTCTATTCTACTTCCTCAGATTCCATCTCTTCGTAAAGAGAAACTAACTCCTTGTCGAAAAGCGCCCTCTTTAGTTCCACTGAGGTCCTTCTGACTTGTGGCAGCAGGGATTGAGCTTCTTCTTCGCTAAGTTCGATCCCGTATTCCTTCTCGAACTTGGCTAATATCGCCTGTTTACCCGAGTGTTTGCCGATGACCAGCTGCCTTTCTACTCCAACTTCCTGGGGCGTAAAAGCTTCGTAGGTCTCCGAGTCCTTCAACACTCCATCGGCGTGAATCCCCGATTCGTGGGCAAATGTGTTTGATCCAACGATTGCCTTCGAGACGGGTAAATCCCGGTCAGAAGCTTGAGCAACGTATTCCGACACCTCCAGGAAATCGCTGGTTGTAAATCCCAGATCTAGGTCCTCGAGGTGTTTAAGGGCCATGACGATTTCTTCCAGAGGGGCATTTCCCGCCCGCTCGCCCAATCCATTTACGGTGGTGCCTATGTATTCTGCTCCTCCCTTCGCTCCGGTAAGTGCGTTCGCAGCTGCCAGCCCGAAGTCATTATGGGTATGCATCTCTATTGCGATATCGACTTCTTCCTTAAGGTTTTTAATCGCTTGATAGGTCTCCAGAGGGGTCATAATCCCTACCGTATCACAATAGCGCAGGCGATCCGCTCCCGCTTCTTTTGCTCTTCTGGCGAACTCCAGCAAGAACTCGAAGTCGGATCGGGTGGAATCCTCCCCGTTGACTGAAACGTATAGTTCGTGGTCCTTCGCAAACTCCGTTGCCTCGGCCAT
>CAYZUF010000127.1:0-4431 GCA_964481645.1 uncultured Thermotogae bacterium | reverse complement strand
CTCCGGACCGGCGGAGCGAGGAGATCCCGAGAACTGGGTTTTGTGAACCCGGTCTGGTTCGGTGCTTCCTACTTGCAATCAAGAAAATTTTCCGCAAAATATCTTGTCATGAATAACAGAATCGAGAAATTGAGAGAAGTCCTGGCGGATTCGGAGGAGGATATAGACGCTTATCTAGTCCTGAATATCGAATCTTCCGATAGGGCCAACCAGAGGTATTTGACCGGGTTCGATTCCTCCCTGGATTGTCTGGTGGTACTGAAAGAAAAGGTGGTCTTCCTCACCGATTCCCGTTACATAGAGGCCGCCGAGGAAGAGCTGGAGGAAATGAAGTTGAAAGAAATCGACTCCAAGCCGGTGGAAACCGCTGCCCGGTTGGTTAACGACCTCGACATTGAGACCCTTGCCGTAGACGAAAACGACGTGAGTCTTGGTCTGTTCAAGAAGCTGAAAGAGCTGCTGGAGGGAATAGAAGTGGTAGCGCTGGACGGGACCCTTCGGAAGATAAGACGGAAGAAGGCCCCGGAGGAGATCAAACTCCACCAGAAGGCCGCGGATATAGCGGACCGGGCCTTTTCGCACTTGCTGGATTTCCTGGAACCGAGTATCTCGGAGCGAGACGTGGCCCTGGAGCTTGAGTTCTTTATCCGGAAGAACGGTGCCGAGTCCGTCTCCTTTGATCCCATCGTCGCCACCGGAGAGAAGAGTGCTCAGCCCCACGCTCATCCGGGAGAGGAGGCGGTTGAGACCGGACAGCTATTGCTGGTCGACATGGGGGCCAGGTACGAAGGCTACTGTTCGGACCTGACCCGGACGGTTTTCCTTGGCGAACCGACGGATAAAGTAAGAGAAGTGTACGATATCGTCCTGAGAGCCCAGCGGGCGGGATTAGATGAGCTAGGGCCCGGAGTCAGCGGCAAGGCCGTACACGAGAAGGCCGCTCGGGTGATCGAGGAAGAGGGATACGGTGAAAACTTCGGTCATGGTCTCGGTCACGGGGTCGGTCTCGAAGTTCATGAAGGACCGCGATTGAGCGAGACCAGCGACGATACTCTGGAGCCCGGAATGGTGCTCACCGTGGAGCCCGGGATTTACCTGCCGGAGTGGGGCGGGATCAGGATAGAGGACATGGTAAGAATTACCGAAAACGGTTACCGGCGGTTTTCCCACGCTCCCAAGAACGAAATCATCAATCCTCTAAAGGGAAAACCGGACTGAGCGATGACCTCCTGAAGTGATCCGGGAGGTGATATGTCAGCTGACCCCGAGCTCGAGAGCCCGGGTCACCGGTGTCCTTGATGGGCTCAATAGAGATTAACCTGGCAAGCGGCTCAATCCGGGTGGTTGGACACATTGGAGTGGGCAAATGTCAACAATCTGGACCTTCAGATGTTTTCTCCCCTACCCGACTATTAGGAAAAACGTTAACCCCCGACTCGACAGTTCAGGGGGTTAATCGCTAGATTGGATCCAACCTTCACCTTCCCTTGTCCTCGTACATCTTCTCGTCCGCTTCCTTGAGGGCTTCTTCCACGTCTCGGTCCTGGCCGGGGTTCCAGACAGAGACCCCCATGGCCAGGGTTAGAGGAAAGTCCAGCAGCTCGGAGTTCCGGTTCCAGTCCGACAGGCTTTCCCTTAGTCTATCCACCATACTTTCCGATTCGTCCTCGGTTTCGGGCATCATGACTAGGAACTCGTCTCCCCCGTACCTGACCACCGTATCCGCATCTCTGACGTTCTCCACCAGCAGGTTTGCCACCTTCCGGAGAACCCGGTCTCCCGTCTGGTGGGAGTAACGGTCGTTTATCTCCTTGAACCGGTCTACGTCCATCATCAGGAAGGAAAGCGGCTTCTCGTAGCGGGTGCACTTTTCCACTTCTTTTTGCAGGCTTTCGTTGAAGTACCTCCGGTTGTAGAGACCGGTAAGGGGGTCCTGGATCGCTTCCCGTTTTAGCTCCTCTTCGAGTCTGATCCGTTTTATCTCTTCCCTAAGGTGTCCGGCCAGGATCTCGGCCAGCTCGACGTCCACCCGGGTGAAAGCCCCTTTTGATTTGCTGGCGGCCTGAAAGACCCCGATTTCCCCGATGGGTACGCTCATGAATGCCCTCAGGTCGGGATCCTCGGGCTTGGCCACACCCTCCTCTCTTATGTCCTGGCCCCAGATGGTTTCCCCTCTCCTCAACGTCTTCCCCGCCAGCCCTTCGTCTTCTTCATAGTCGGGCAGGCGGTCCGAATCCAGCTGGGTGGCGGCCTCCAGTACCAGCTTCTCCTCCCGGCAGGTGTAGATCAGACTTATGTCGAAGTCCAGGACGGCCTGAGTTACGCGCAGGGTTGTCTTGTATAATTGCTCCTCCTCCTGGCAGGCCTGGAACTCGTCCACCGCCTCGTGCAACTGTTTGAGCCGGTCCCGCTCCCTGTTCAGGGTCATTTCCGCTTTCTTTCGTTCGGTTATGTCCCGGGAGATTCCGAGGGTGCCCACCAGGTTGCCGTCCTGGTCGTAGCGGGGGACCTTGGTCGCTTCGAACCAGTAGGTCCCTCCGTCCTTGGAATGACGTTCTTCCCGCTTTAGCACTGGCTCTTCCTCGTTGATCACCTGCATGTCGTCCCGATAAGCCTTTCTAGCCGCTTCGGGAGGGTAGTAGTCGAAGTCGGTCTTCCCGTGGAGATCCTCCCTGCGGTCCTCGCCCACTTCCTCGGCTTTGGACCGACTGACCCGGACGAATTCCGCTTCTCGGTTCTTAAAATAAATGGTATCGGGGATGTTTTCCAGAAGGGAGTCCAGTAGGGATGACTCGAACTGTAACTCCTCTTCCGCCTGCTTCCGGGCGGTGATATCCCGGATGACGGCCACCCCGCCCTGGATCTCTCCTCCTCCCTCCAGAGGATAATAGAGTAGCTTGAGGGTTCGTTCCCCCAATTTGGGGTGTTCTCTGATCATCTCGTATTCTATCCGCTCTCCGGTCAGGCACCTATCCACCCGGGGCTTTACTTCCTCCTGGAAGTCTCGCTTTCCTATTACGTCCCCGAGCTTCCGATCCCGGATTTCTTCCCGGCCCATCCGATGGAAGTCCCTGTAGGCTTCGTTGGCGAAGAGGTAGTTGTAGTTCCCGTCGAAGGCGGCCATCAGGTCCTCGGATCCTTCCACGGCCATCTTGTACTGCTCGAGCCGCCGTTTTGTAACCCTTCGTTCGGTGATGTCCCTGTTGATGGAGAGGGCGGCACGATCCCCCTGGTATTCGATGGTGGTGATCATGACCTCCGTCCAGTATTCGGTGCCGTCCTTCCTCCTCTTCTTTTCGGTGAGGGTTACCGGCTGGTCCTCGGTTATCTTTTTCTCCCCCGTCTTGTAGTCAGTGGTCTCCGAAGCTTCTACTACGATATCCTCCTCGATATTCAGCCCGATCAGTTCCTCCCGGGAATATCCGGTCTGTTCGATAGCCGTGGAATTGACGTCCAGAATTTGGCCGTGGTCGTCTCCCCCCACTTTGGTGATGAAGACGGCGTCGCCCAGCTCCTCGAAGTAGCTGCGGTACCTCTCCCTGCTTTGTTTGAGCCTCTGGTTTGCCTCTTTCAGCTCCCGTTCGGCACTCTTGCGGGCGCTGATCTCCCTGACGCTTACCAGCAACCTCTCCCTACCGTCGGCCTCGACTATCCTCCCTCTTAGTTCAACCGGTACTTCCGCCCCGTCCTTCCGGATGTTGACCGTCTCTATCGGTTCGCTCGCCCGGGTGGCCTGGTCTATCTCCTCGGCCATGAATACCGGCTGCTGGTCGGGGACGATCTTTTCCACCTTCTGGCCCAGAAGCTCTTCTCTCTGGTAGCCCAGCAGCTGGCAGGCCTCGCTGTTTACATCCAGGATGTTTCCCTCCATATCCTCCAGAAAGAGGGCTTCCGGCAGGTACTCTATGAGTTCCCGGGGGTTGTAATCGGAAAAATTCATCTAGAATCACCGTTAGGTTCCGTTGAACTGGATCTCCCCTTCCTCGATCATCTCTACCAGTAGGTCCACCACCCGGGGGTCGTATTTGCTCCTTTTGCCCTCCAGGATCTCCTCCAGGGTCTCTTCTTTGGACCTCCCTTCCCTGTAGGGGCGCCTGGAGCTCATCGCTTCCACTACGTCCACTGCCCCCAGGATCCTTACCTCGAGGGAGAGCTGGTCTCCTTCCAGCCCGTCCGGGTAGCCGGAACCGTCCAGCCTCTCGTGGTGGTGGAGGACCATCTCGGCAACCGGCCAGGGGAAGTCGGTATCCTCCAGTATTTGCTCGTGGCCCACTTCCGGATGGGACTTGATCATCTCCCACTCCACCTCTTTTAGTTCTCCCGGTTTGGTCAGGACGGTCTCCGGTATGGCTATTTTGCCTATGTCGTGGAGGATACCGCCCAGGTAGAGTCCGAGCAGCCGGTCTTCTTCCAGGTCCATCCTCTTTCCGA